>VFKO01000397.1 GCA_009885515.1 Rhodobiaceae bacterium
TAGCGTTCGGCCCAGACGTGGCCGCCGGTGGCGCCGTCGATCAACTGAGCGGTGATGCGCACGCGCCCTCCGGCTTTGCGCACGCTGCCCTCCAAGACGTGGCTAACCTTTAGCTGACGCGCGATTTGCGGCACGTCGATGCTTTTACCCTTGAATTGAAACGCGGTATGGCGGGCGATCAAGAACAGGGCCGAGACTTTGCTCAAATCGGTGATGATGTCCTCTGATATGCCATCGGAGAAATATTCCTGCTGCGGGTCGTCGCTCATGTTTGAGAACGGCAACACGCACACAGAGAGTTTTCGAGGCGCGTCCACTTTGATAGTCTCCATTTCGTTGCCGGCGGCGCGGGCCGAGAACACATGCACCGGGCGTTCGATATTCTTGACGCTGTGCTCGCCCATATCCTCGAACGCGCAAGGCATCTTGCCGTCCACATTGTCGCGCACCATCTTCGACAACGCCACCCCGCCGACCGGCGCCAGCGCCTGAATGCGCGCCGCGACGTTGACGCCTTCGCCGTATATGTCGTCACCCTCGATGATGACCTCGCCAAGATTGATGCCGATACGATAGCGCAAGCCCTCAGCCGCCTCCGTCGCCGCCTGGATCGCCAGCGCACAATTGACCGCCGCCACAACGCTGCCAAACTCCACCAGTGCCCCATCGCCCATGAGCTTGAACTGCCGCCCGCCATGGCTCGCCACCTGCGGATCAAACACCGCAACGCGGTTCTCCTTCAGCCGCGCCAACGTCCCCGCCTCATCGCGCTCCATGAGAGAGCTATAGCCAACGACGTCGGCGGAAAGGATCACTGTAAGTTTACGTTGCATGGAGGGACCTAGCCAATTTTGGCTGACTTTAAGGCCTGAGCGGCCGCGAACCAAGAGATTCGTTGCTCGTCCCGTTCGACAATGACCGAAAAGGCGGTTGACAGCCGAATCACAATGGACTAGTCTAGACTAGTTGCTATCGAGATACCCATGTCCCTGCCCTGGTCCGTACAAACCGCCAAAGCGAAACTCTCCATGCTCCTGGCCCTTGCACGAGCAGGTGAGCCACAGGTCATCGGCCTGGAGAACGGCTGCGTCGTCGTGTCGGAAGCCGCCTGGGCCGCACATCAGGGCAAGAGCCTTGGCCCCTGGCTCGTCGCCAGTGCGCCACGCGGTGCGCCACTTGCCGAAGCCTCACGCACATCCCGCCGCGGCGATCCATTCAAGGCCGTGGCCAAAGGCAAGCGCAAGGGCCGCTGACCCATGGCGGCCGTGCTAATCGACACAAATGTTCTGAGCGAACTGCTACGAGCCAAACCGGAGCCTGCGGTCGTTGCCTTTGTGCAAGCGCAAGCCGACCCTTTCATTTCCGTCCTGACGTTGCATGAACTGACATACGGAGCCGAACGCGCGCCGACGCCGGCACGCAGGGCAAAACTGATTGCATGGATCGAGACCCTGCGTGTGCAGTTCGCGCGTCGAATCGTGCTGGTCAGCGAAGACATTTCGCTGCAGGCAGGCCGCCTGCGTGCTGCAGCCGAGTCCAAGGGCCGGCCAACGGACGCCATCGATGCCCTAATTGCGGCCTCCGCCGTGTCACGCGGTGCGGCGGTGGCAACTCGAAACACACGCGATTTCGAGCCGCTGGGCGTATCCGTCATCGATCCGTGGAACCTGTAACGGCGCCAGCCGCGCGGATCACGAGCATCGGGACCCGCCGGGCTAGGCTGCGGCAATTCGCACAGTCGGATTTGAGCTTGCGCTCGTCAACAAAGTTCTTTATATGTTCTTAATGCGCAGAAAGCGTTATTCTAAGCCGTCTTTCACTGCGGCTTGATAACACAATAGGACGTCGAATGATCTGGCCTGAAGTTCGCGACAAGCATGTTGTGTGTACACAGTTGACCACAGATGTGACGGAGATTTCCGCAGTTCTTGGCCAATGTGACGGTGTTACGGGTCGTGGAGAGAAAATGTTATCAATCCGTGGACCGCATAGGTGGACGTCGCAGGTTTCGTTAGGCTGCGTCAACGAACAAGTTTGAGGAACCCCCGCATGAACGTCTGGAACTTTGGCGACATCATAGATGCGGTGGCGGATGTCATGCCAGCAACAGCGCCGGCCCTTGTTCACGCCGGGCGGGTCACAGCCTGGCCCGCCTTCCATTCGCGCACCAATGCATTGGCACGCGGATTGATCGCCGAGGGCCACAAGCCGGACGACAAACTTGCCATCCTCATTCGCAACCGGCCCGAATATATGGAGGCAACAATTGCCTCGTTCAAAGGCCGCTTCGTGCATGTGAACGTGAACTATCGCTACAAGGCGGAAGAACTTCACTACATCTTTGACAATTCGGATGCGCGCATTGTTGTCTACGGCAGCGAGTTTGCACCGGTTGTTGCCGCCATCCGTGATCGTCTGCCGGGGATCAAGACCTGGCTGCAAGTCGAAGTCGATCGCACCCCCCTGCCCGCGTTCGCGCGCGATTATGAAACCTTTATTAGGGGACATAGTGGTGCCGGCCTCGACATAGAACGCTCAGCCGATGATCTGCTGTTTCTCTATACCGGCGGCACGACCGGCATGCCCAAAGGCGTGATGTGGCGCCACGGCGATCTGCGACAGACGCAACTGAACCCGGCCCTCATGCCGGTGGTGCCAACGAACATCGCCGAACACGCCGCCCTGGTGAAGGACACGGGACTGGGCAGCAGGTTTATTCCAGCCTGTCCCCAGATGCATGGCACGGGGTTGCTCACCTCGTTTGGCGTGCTGTGCATGGGCGGTTGCGTCATCACGCTCGACGCACCAAGTTTTGAGCCGGTTGAGCTTTGGGATGTGGTGGCGCGCAAGAAGACGCAACAAATTGCCATCGTCGGCGACGCCTTCGCCAAGCCGATGCTGCGCGCGCTTGACGAACATTCCGAACGCTGGGATCTGTCGTCGATGGTCTCGATCATCTCTTCGGGCGTCATGTGGAGCCAGGAGGTCAAGCACGGGCTGCTGCGCCACATGCCGCAAGTGACCCTGATGGATTCGTTTGGCTCGTCGGAGGCGGTGGGCTTTGCTATGTCGGCGACAACAAAGGACGGTGAAATTCCGACGGCAAAGTTTACGCTGGGTTCGGACGTCGCCGTGTTCACGCCGGATCACCAGCCCGTGACACCTGGTTCGCCAGAGCCCGGCTTCATCGCGCGCGGCGGCAATATTCCGGTCGGCTATTGGAAAGACGCCGTGAAATCGGCTGCGACCTTTCCTGTGATCGAAGGCAAGCGCTGGTCGATCCCAGGTGATTTCTGCCTGCTGCACGAGGACAGTTCGATCACGCTGCTCGGGCGCGGCAGTGTGTGCATCAACACCGCCGGCGAAAAGGTCTATCCCGAAGAAGTCGAAGAGGTGTTGAAACAGCACGCCAGCGTCGAAGATGCACTGGTCGTCGGCGTGCCCGACGACAAATGGGGCAACGCGGTAACAGCCGTAGTGGAGCTGTCGCCGGACGCCGTGTTCGACGAGGTTGTGTTGCGAAAACACGTGCGCGATAACCTTGCCGGATACAAAACCCCCAAGCGCGTGCTGGCAGTCAAGCAAATGTTCCGCGCATCAAACGGCAAACCCGACTACAAACTGGCGGTGGAGTTCGCGCGGAAGACTTTGGGGATATGAAAGAAGAAAGAATTTCACACGAAGCAACGAAGTCAGAAAAGACACGAAGAAAAGAAAGTCATAATATTTGCGCTTCGCGTCTTTTCTGTCTTCGTTGCTTCGTGTGAATCCTTTCTTGAGGTCGAGACATGAACGAAATCGTCGAACGCGCTACGCGGTTTGCGGCAGATATTGTAGCACCGAATGCGGCCCGCTGGGCCCGCGAAGGGGTGATGCAGGTTGAGGCGCTAAAGCTGGCCGCGGCGCAGGGCCTGCTCGCATTCCAGGCGCCCAAGGCGTGGGGCGGGGCCGAGACCGGCTTCCACGACAAGCTGCGCCTGCTCGAAGTATTGTCGCGCCACTCCTACGACTTCGCCTTCAGCCTGACCAACACGGCTGGCGCCGCCGCACACGTCGCCGATGCCCTGCCGCGGGCGGTGGCTGAACGCTATGTCCCCGCGATGCTTGCCGGCGAGCGCTTTGGTGGCAGCGCCTTGAGCGAACCCGGCGCCGGCAGCGACTTTGGCGGCATAAAAACTCTGGCAACCAAAGATGGCGAAGGCTGGCGGCTGACCGGCGAAAAAGGCTGGATCACCAACGCGGCCTTTGGCGATGTCTTCATTTGCTATGCGCAAACCGATCCGGCGTTGGGTTGGCGCGGCATCGGCTCGTTCCTGGTCGACGGACGCCGCGAAGGGTTCACCCGCTCAACGACCGAGCAACTCACCGGCGGCGGCGTGATCGGTGCCGGGGGCTTCAAACTCGACAACTATCGCGTCAACCCGGATGAAGTCATCGCGCCACCGGGCCAAGCGTTCAGACGCGCGATGGCCGGCGTCAACCAGGCCCGCACCTATGTCGCCGCGATGTGTGTGGCGATGGTCGATGCGTGCCTCGATACGGCAATCGCATATGGCAAGCAACGAACGGCGTTCGGCGCACCACTCGCGGCCAAACAGGGTTGGCGCTGGATGGCCGCCGACATCGCAACGGACGCCGAAGCGGCGCGGTTGTTGGTGTCTAAAGCCGCTGACCTGATTGTGGCAGGCGATGACGCGGCGCTTGCGTCGGCGCATGCCAAGAAATTTGCAACCCGCATGGCCATCGGGCGCATCTCCGATGCCTGCCAGTTGATGGGCGCTGCAGGCCTGCGCGAGGACAATCCGTTTTTGCGCCATCTCGCTTCGGCGCGCATCGCCAACTACACCGATGGCTCGACCGAAATGCAGAACGAGCGCATTGCCGCAATTATAGTTGGCCCGGCCTGAGGGGCAATTGACCGTGTCCGGCCGATCGACTATCCAGCAGTGCTTCTGCCGTGTCACCGAAAGATAGCTGATGCCAAGTTCCGCCCACGCCGTGCCATCGGGCTCAGTACCGCTGACCAAGTACAGATCGGTGCGCGAACTCATCGAGACGACGCGGCCCGCGCTGCCGGTCTATGCTTTGTACCCGCAGGCCTTCAGCACAGTCGCCAAAGCCTTCATCGACGGCTTTCCAGGCGAAACCATGTACGCGGTGAAGGCCAATCACGCCTTGCCGGTTCTCGACCTCGTGCATGAAGCAGGCATTCGCCATTTCGACGTTGCCTCACTGAACGAAGTCCGATTGATCCGCGAGCGCTTTCCCAAGGCCCGCCAGAGCTTTATGGCGCCAGTGCGCATACGCGGGACGACCGGCGAGTCTTTCCGCCTGTACGGCGTGCGCGATTTTGCCCTGGACAGTCAGGATGAACTTGACACGGTATTGCGCGAAACAGGCGCAGACCACGACCGCTCGATTGCCAGCACTTTGACGCTGTATGTCAGGCTTCAGGTGCCGGCCGACGGCGCGCTGCTGGAATTGTCGAGTAAATTCGGGGTCAGTGTCAGCGAGGCCGCCCATCTGCTGAAAGCTATCGCGCACGCCGGCGCCATGCCTGCTTTGACCTTTCATGTCGGCTCGCAATGCCTGTTCCCGCGATCCTACACGACCGCGCTCAAACGCTGCGGCGAAGTGTTGGCACAGGCGGGCGTCGAACTCGCAGCGCTTGATGTCGGCGGCGGGTTCCCCGGCTATTATCTCAACGTCACCGTGCCGCCGCTCGATGAGTTTTTTTCGGCGATTCGCGAGGGCTGCACCGCCCTGCGCTTGCCCAAGACCTGTGCCATTTACTGCGAGCCCGGGCGCGCGCTGGTTGCCGACGGCGTCTCCGTGGTCACCCAGGTGTCCCTCAGACGCGATCACACGCTGTTCATCAACGACGGCATTTACGGCA
>VFKO01000307.1 GCA_009885515.1 Rhodobiaceae bacterium
CTGCGTCCCGTCCTGCGTCATCGTCGTGCTCCACCATGAGAATCAGTGGATGACGACAGATTCAGCACTTCAACCGTTTGTCACGAACTTCTTCACCCGATTGCCCTGGAAGCAGGTGCGGGGCGGATTGCGCCGAATCACTTGCCGCCTCATCATCCAAGCAGTGATTCTCCGGAACGGCGGGCAAAGATAGCGCTATGGCAAGCCCAACAGATTTTGCAGTGAAACATAGTTTGGCAACTGCGGGAGCCATTCCTGCAACAATTGTCACGACCTGGTACCTGGAGACGCTGAGTGCTTCGGGCATCGCGTTGTTGTTTGTCTTTTTCCTGGCCGTGTTCAATGGCCTGGCGACGCAGATCAAGCACAGGCGCAAGTCGTCCGAGCAGGACTAGTACCCACGAACGGGAAAGGTTTGACATGCAGCGGGCTATGATTTTTGCCGGGGCGGTTGTGCTTGCGGGGCTGGTGGCGGGCACCTTTGCGTTGATGCCGAATGCCTCTGCGCCCGAACAGCACGTTTCTGCGCCGCCTGCGGGTGCAGGCCAGGGTGCGCCGCCTCCCTTGGAAACGGACGAGCCTGTGGGAGGCAGCGGTCCGCCGGGGGTTGACCCGCTGCCACCGCCTTCGGACATGCCCCCCGCTGCGGGCCCTGGTGGTGAGCCCCGGCCTGAAGACCTTCCGCCGTCCACAGGGGACGATACTTATACGGCTGGTGAGGCGCCAGGCAGGCCGACGGCATTCCCGGTGAAGAATGGTCACAGCGGCAGCAAGGTGATCAGCTATTTCCAGTTTTCGAAAACGACCATTGATGCGCGCAGGGCCTTTGGCTTTGTGTTGCTGCCAAAAGCGGCGATCACTGAAAGTGAGAAGAAAGTTCAAAAGGATTTCTGTGAGACAATTTTGGCGACGCTCGATTTCCTGTCGCCGGGAGCGGCAGGCGCGCGCAGCGACGTATTGGCGACGTATTGGCCGATCGTGGCAACGCGTGGCGCTTATGAGATCACGGAAGCGTTCACACAGCGCAATTGCGGAGATTTGCTTGCCTGGTACGATCATGCGTTGGCACGGAAACTGGCGTTGAAGGCTGGCGTTGTTGAGCTGACCGGCCCGTTGCTGATTACGTGGCCGTCGGCGGTGGGCGCAGGCGACGAAGGGCGCGATCCGCTGATTGTTGATTTTTCGAAAGCCAATCACGAGCGGGCATCGAAGACTTTGCAGTACTGGTTTCGCCAGTTGAAGAACCGGCCGGAACTTTGGACCAACCGCATCCGTGAAGGCACAATCCGCGCCGAGCTTGCGGACGCGGTGAATGAAACTGCAGGTGTGATGCTGGCGGTGATGACGGGCAAGTGGGAGAGCGTGACGGCGGTGTCGGGGTCGCCGTAGGGCCCTCATCCGTCACGGGCCGCGAAGGTGCGGCCCGTGCCACCTTCTCCCGCAAGCGGGCGAAGGGCTATCATTTCTATAGATTGCCGTTCACTCAGTTATGATAGTGGGTATCAGCGCGTTGCCACCTTTCAAATAGAGGACTCTTCCATGCGGAAAATTATTTTGGTGTCGGCCGTTTTTTTGCCGCTGCTTGCTGCATGCTCGATTGATCTGGTTGACGAGCAGGGAGGCGGTGGGCGCAGTGCGGGCTCGCGTGTCTCCGTGAAGATGTTTACGATCACCGCGAAAGGCACGGGCGACGACATCGGCACTCTGATGCTGATGGATTCGCGTGGCGGATTGCGCATCGAGCCGGCGCTGGGGTCGTTGCCGCCTGGTGCGCACGGTTTTCATTTGCATGAAAACGCAAACTGCGGGGCGGGGATGAAGGACGGAAAAATGCAAGCCGGGATTGGTGCCGGGGGGCATTTCGATCCGCGGGCCACGGGCAAGCACGCGGGGCCAATGGGCAATGGTCACCAGGGCGATCTGCCCGCCCTCAAGGTGAACACCGAAGGCAATGCTTTCGAAATGATGCACGCGTTGCATCTTTCGGTGAACGATTTGCGGGGACGCGCCTTCGTGATCCACGAGGGTAGCGATAATTTCTCCGATCAACCCAAACCGCTGGGCGGCGGCGGCGCGCGCATTGCGTGCGGTGTGTTTCCGGCGGAAAAGTGAGAGAGGGTATGGGCTTTTTAATTCAAAATTGTCGTATTCACTTAATTTGAATGCAATTTGCATGGCGTAGCGTGCGCATTGAACTGGAGTGTTCTTCGCATGCCGCAGACTATGCACGTGATTGTCTTTGCCTCGCAAAAGGGCGGGTCAGGAAAGACGACTTTGGCCGGCCATATTGGCGTGCAGGCGGAGCTTTCGGGTGCCGGACCGGTGGCATTGATCGACACCGATCCGCAGGGAAGTCTGGCCAAATGGTGGAATTGCCGTGAGTCCGACTCGCCGGCCTTCATCCATTCCGTGTTTACAAATCTGGTTCACGATCTGGACGAGGCGCGCGCGCAGGGGTTCAAACTTATCGTCATCGATACGCCGCCTGCGGTGACCAAGGCTATTTCCGAAGTCGTGAGCTTTGCCGACCTTGTTGTGCTGCCCACGCGTCCAAGCCCGCACGATCTGCGGGCCGTGGGTCCGACGATCGACATTTGCCAGACGCGCAAGAAGCCGATGATTTTTGTGCTGAACGCGGCAACGGCGCGGGCGCGTATTACGATGGAGGCGGCGGTGGCGCTGTCGCAACATGGGACCGTGGCGCCGACGACCATTCACAACCGGACCGATTTTGCGGCATCGATGATCGACGGGCGCACGGTGATGGAGGTTGAGCCCGAAGGCAAGTCGGCCGAGGAAGTGGCAGGCCTGTGGGAATATATTCAGCTGCGGCTGATGCGGATCGACGCGACGGCGCATGAAGTGTCCGATGTGTTAAAAGCAATTCCTGTGTCACGGCACGTGAATGCCCTTGGCCGTCCAGTGCCGGCGTTTGGCCGCCGGGCGGTGTAAAGATGCCGAGATTTGCTTCGCTGACTGCAGGACTATTGGCGCGAAAGGGTGAAGCGGCACCCGCGGCAACGCCATTTGGCGAACAACTCCTGATGCGGGTTGGCTCGCAGCGGGCGGATATTCAAGGATTGACGCCGATGGCGCATCCTGGTTCAGCCAAAGCTGACGCAGTTGCCAAGCGTCCGCTTTACGACGTGACGCATAGCGAAGAAGAGCGTTTGGACACGAACTGCGGTTCGTGTGTGGGCCAGATGAGCGACGATCCTGGTAAGACGTTCCATGTGAATTTGCGGCTCAAGCGGGCACGGTTTGTGAAATTGAAGTTGTCGGCGGCGCTGTTACGGCGGTCGGCGCAGGACATCGTCAGTGAAGCGTTGGACTTATGGTTTGAGGGACTCCCCTCCGATGTGATCGGGGACTGCGCCTGTATGAAGGCGTCCGGGGACTGATCGCGGCGCCACGTGCTGGACTTGAGACAATTTGATTCAATTTGTGGGTGGTGAATTTAATCTGCTGAAAGATGTGCCCGGCACAATCGGCGAGATCATTCGAGGTGCATATCATGCGCGTTCCGGCATTCTTGCGGAAGTACTCTGCCGACCGGCGGGCAACCACGGCCATCATGTTTGCACTGACATTGCCGGTGATTGTGGGTGCCGCAGGGCTTGGTGTCGAGACTGGGTTTTGGTACTTCAAAAAGCGCGAATTGCAAACTGCGGCCGACGTTGCGGCCTTTGCCGGTGCGGTTGAAAAGCGCGGCGGTGGAACTTCTGCGGAAATCGATGCCGTCTCTTTAAGCGAAGCGGTCGAACATGGATATGTAACGGGCGAGGGTACGATCGATGTGAATGACCCACCGCTGTCGGGCACGCACCAGAATGCGCAGTCGGTGGAGGTTCTGTTGACGATGCCGGCCGACCGTTTCTTTAGCGGCTTTTTTGCACAGACTGAGGTGACGCTGCATGCGCGTGGTGTTGCGTCGTTCAACGATGGCGGGCAGGCTTGCATTTTGGCGCTTGCGCCCGAAGCGATGGGAGCCGTGACCTTCACCGGCAACGCGTTGACATTGATCGACGGTTGCAACGTGATGTCGAATTCGTTGCACGACAGTGCTTTGATCGTTTCGGGTTCGGCCGACGTTACCGTGCCATGCGTGCTATCGGCCGGCGGCGTGAGCGTTGATGAAGGACTTACGCTGACAGAGTGTTCGGAAGCGCAATCGAATGTGCCGCCAGCAAACGATCCATTCAACAGCTTGGCGGAACCGGCGGTTGCAGGGCCTTGCCTGTCTTTACCCGGTGGCAATGCGACGGCGACGCTTAATCCGGGGCGCTATTGCGGCGGCGGAAACCTGATGGGCGACAAGACATTCAATCCTGGCACGTACATTATCGATGGTGGAACCTTTCGCATCAATGCGGGTGCGGATGTCGTGGGTAGCGAGGTCACTTTCTTTTTGACCAACGGGGCGACGGTTGACTTCAACGGCTCGGCGGAGATCAATCTTGCGGCGCCAACCAGCGGCGCGAATTCAGGTGTGCTATTTTGGGGCGACGACAGTAACGCCTTCGGGTCGAACAAATTCAACGGCAATGCTTCTTCGTTGCTAACCGGGGCGCTCTATTTTCCGACACAGGAAGTCGAGTTCCTGGGAAATTTTTCCGGCGACAATGGTTGTATGCGCATCGTGGCTTATACCGTCAAAGTCACTGGCTCGACGACAATGAGTGCGGATTGTACGGCGGCCGGATTTAACAGCATGCCGCTGCCGGGTGCTGTCACGCTCGTAGAATAAGGAGGTTTGCCATGCTGAAGCTTTTCGTTGCACGTTTTTCAGGTGACCGCCGCGGCGTGGCCGCGATCGAGTTCGGCTTGACGGTGCCGGTTTTGCTGATCGCGCTGCTGGGCGTGGTTGATCTGAGCAACGTCGTCTATCAGCGTGGTGATCTTGAAGGAGCACTGCGTTCGGGCATTCAGTATTTCATGAATGGCGGAGACGATCTGGTCAAAGCCAGGGAAGTTGTCGACGATTCCTGGACCCGTCGCCCGGAAG
>VFKO01000296.1 GCA_009885515.1 Rhodobiaceae bacterium
ATCGCGCGAGGTCGGATCAAGCGGGTCAGCACCTGCAATTGCCGCAAACATCAACGCCGCATCGAGCACCGAACGCGTCATCGGCCCCACATGATCGAGAGTGTCGGACAACGGAAACAAGCCGTGGCGGCTGACCCGCCCCCAGGTTGGCTTCAAGCCCACAAGGTGATTGCACGCCGAAGGGAAGCGGATCGAACCCGCTGTGTCGGTTCCGATCGCGCCGTAAGCCAACCCCGCCGCAACCAATACCCCAGATCCGCTAGACGACGAGCCTGACCAATGCTCAGGTGCCCACGGATTCACCGGTGAAGGAATGTCTGGGTGATGCGTTCCCCACGCGCCTTCGGTCAGTTGTGCTTTACCGATGACAATCGCACCCGCTTTCCGCAGGCGCGAAACGACGGTTGCGGTGTCACCAAGCCTGAACCCCGTCGAAAAGAATCCGCCAGCCCGCGTCGGCGTGCCCGCCATTGCGCACAAGTCCTTCACGGCCACAGGGACACCATGCAACAGGCCCAGCGCCTCGCCGCGTGCCTTGCGCGCGTCGGCCGCCTTTGCTTCGCTCAGGGCCTCATCTGTGCGCAGGTGCGCGAAGGCGTGAAGGCGCGGCTCCAAACGCCCAATACGTTCGATCGTGTGCCGTGTGACCTCTTCAGACGACAGTGCGCCAGACGCAATAGCCGAAGCGGCACCGGCAAGACTGCTATAGTGCAACGGCATTCCGGTTTCCATCGCCGCGCCTCATCCGAACCGCGCCAGGCGCCCGTGAATAATCTCGTTAGCCTCAGCCATGATCCGGTCGATCAGTTCCTTGCAGGTCGGAATGTCGTTGATCAGGCCCACCACCATGCCGCACGACCAGGCGCCGGCCTCCATCTGGCCTTCCGTCATGATCTTGGGGTACACGCCCGCGACCTCGCCGAAAATGTCTTCGAACTTGATGTTGGCGCCCAGCGCCTTTTCCTTCTCCAGCAGGCGCTCGACCGCGGAATTCTTCAGCACGCGCTCGGTATTGCGCAACGGCCGCATGATCAGCCGCGTATCGAGCTCGGACGCTGCAACAATCGCATCCTTCACATTCTGGTGCACGGGCGCCTCTTTCGTCGCCATGAACCGTGTCCCCATGTTCATGCCTTCCGCACCCATGGCCAGCGCCGCCACCAGCGAGCGGCCATCCGCCATGCCGCCTGAAGCGACAAATGGAATTTTCAACTCATCTGCGGCGCGCGGCAGCAAGATCATGTTGGGAATATCGTCTTCCCCCGGATGCCCGCCGCACTCAAAACCGTCCACCGACACCGCATCGCATCCCACTGCTTCTGCTTTGAGCGAATGGCGCACCGACGTACACTTGTGAATGACCTTGATGCCGTTCTCTTTCAGAGCCGGAAGATATTTTTGCGGATTGTTGCCAGCCGTCTCAACGATCTTCACCTCGCCTTCGATGATGGCGCGGATATAGGCGGGATAGTCCGGTGGCGACACTGACGGCAGAAACGTCAAGTTCACGCCGAAGGGCTTGTCGGTCATTGTGCGGCACCTGGCAATTTCTTTTGCCAGCAATTCCGGCGTCCGCTGCGTCAGGCCCGTGATGATCCCAAGCCCATCGGCATTGGACACCGCAGCCGCCATCTCGGCAAAACCGACAAAGTGCATGCCACCCTGAATGATAGGATGCTTGATGCCAAACATTTCAGTGATGCGGGTTTTCATGGGTCAGGTCCTTCGTTGCAATCGCCGTTCGCGATTTCAATGGCATGGCAAAGCCCGAAGGTCCAGCGGCGC
>VFKO01000442.1 GCA_009885515.1 Rhodobiaceae bacterium
AAAAGGAGTTAGCCAATCAATAAACGTTCTTTCCAACCTGCGCAGGTACCAACGAAAGACGGCCCGCGCATAAATGAGATGATTACCGCCCACGAACTTTTGGTAATCGACGATGCAGGCGAAAAACGCGGCGTGATGAGCAAGTACGATGCTCTCCGGCTCGCGGAAGTCGAAGGACTGGATCTGGTCGAAGTCGCACCAATGGCCAAGCCCCCGGTCGTCAAGTTGATGGATTTCGGCAAGTACAAATACCAGGAACAGAAGAAAGCCGCCGAAGCGCGAAAGCATCAGAAAATCATCGAGATCAAGGAGATCAAGCTCCGCCCGATGATCGATGATCACGACTACGAAGTGAAAATGCGGTCGATCAAGCGCTTCTTCGAAGAAGGCGACAAAGTCAAAGTGACCCTGCGTTTCCGTGGCCGCGAAATGGCGCACATGGAACTGGGCATGCAGTTGCTGCAAAAGGTCAAGCTCGACACCGACCAGATCGGCAAGGTCGAGCAGGAACCAAAGCTCGAAGGCCGTCAAATGGTTATGGTCATCGCGCCAAAGGGCTAACCGGCGTCAGCCAGCCACGATAGCGCCCAGCGTTGTCGCTCCATGCGCGGGCGCTAGCCAGCGCGGCAACGCAAGGCAGTCTCGCTGCGCGTCGTGCGGATCGCAAAGCGTTTGAACTGCTCTTCGATGCTGGCGAGGTCGACTATGCCAGTGCAAGCCAGCGCCCCACGCCTCGACACACTCCCATCCAGCAAACCGCGCGCGACACACAGCGCGGGCAGGGCAGGGATGTGAGGGCCGTGACCAGCGTCGGCAATCAACGTCCACTGTGCCCGCACAAGCCGCCCGTCGGCATTGATCCCGTCAACACAAACACTCATGCCGCCGCGATCACTGCCAAACCGGCTGAGCAATTGGGTCAGTCCGTGTAGCCCCCCCGCAAAAGGCACCAGAGATTTCACAAGCTTCAACCGCACGAGAAAACTCAAGGCCCATAAACCCAAATGCATCACAGAAACTTCGACACTGGCAAAAAACAGCCCGCTGCGCAGGGCCACATAGCGAGATGGTACAAGATCGAGATCCGGCGTTTCAACCAACGACACAAACCGCCACCCCAGTCCGGCGAACCGGCGCCGCGCCAGCAATCCCCATCCCGATGCTGCCGTCCAACGGCCATGCCGCAACAGTCTGACTGGCCGTCCCACATAGCTCAGAATCGCCTGCACGACCGACAGACCCATCTGCGCCCGCCCGCTTGGCAAGATGACGGTCTCAACCTCGTCCACACGAACCCACCCGGCCGTCAGCGCCTCGATCACCGCCATCGACAAGGCCGGCGTCGAGCTCGCGCCGGAGACAGCCAACACGCCGCGCGCCTTGGCAAGTTCATCCAACTGCGGGAACTTGGCAACGAAACCCCGCGCATCCGCCAAATCGGCATAGTGGCAGCCGGCCTCGATCACAGCCCTGGCAAAGCTCAGCGAACTGTCTTGAAAAGGCCCCGCCGCATCGACGACGCAAAAGGCTTTCAGCTGCAAAATCGTTGACGCGTCCGCGCTCTGCCGGTCGATGACCTCGGCCGTCACACGTCCCGGCAATGCGCCAAGCGACGCTGCAAACTGTTCGGCCTTATC
>VFKO01000224.1 GCA_009885515.1 Rhodobiaceae bacterium
ACGAAACTCGCCGAGCAACCGCCAAGGGATGCAATGGCATTCATCGGTGCTGATTGCAGGTTCGCCAGCGCGTTGGGGTCGAGCTTCAGGCCGTCGGCCTGCATCTGCTTGGCGATCTCCGGCGCTTGGCTCGGCAACCACATGCCTTCACCGGCCAGCGCCGCGGAGGTCAAGGTGAGTGCCGATGAAATCAATAGAAATGAAATTTTGCCGCGCATTCCAATCCCCGCCTGCCGCATCGAATTCTTGCGGCAAAAACGTAGCCTAGCTATTGCGGGTCTGCAACACATGCAATACTCGCTTGTTGGTTGTGCGTTGCAAGCGCGCGGCTGTTTGCTTGTATCAACAAAGCTATTGAGCACAGAGGCTCGTGAGGCAATGTGGTAACCATGAAGATCAATGAACTATTTTCGGGTTCCGCCGATTCTTCGGTGCCGCTCTATGTAGTGAGTAGGCCCATGCTGGATGGGGCGTTGAGTGGGCTGCTGGAGCCGCATGCCAACTGGTTGCGATCGGTTGGATTTTCGGCGGCTGCAGGCAAGGTTCAATTCCTGCCGCGAGACGGGGGACAGTTTGCAGGCGCGGTGTTTGGGCTGGGCGCGGACGAGGAAGCGTTTGCCTGCGCGGCGTTGCCTTCGCTTCTGCCGGCGGGGCTCTACCGGTATGCGCTTGTTCCGCAATCAACGAATGGGAACCGGTTGGCGCTTGCCTGGGCGTTGGGGCACTATTCTTTTTCGCGCTTCAAGAGCGGTGATGCGGTCAAGGCGCGCGCGGTGTTGGCGTGGCCTGCGGATGCGGATCGTGGTCAGGTGTTGCGGATAGCGCGTGGAATGATGCTGGCGCGTGATCTGGTGAATACGCCGGCCAATGCGATGGGGCCTGCGGAATTGGCTGAGGCTGCGGGCTCGCTTGCCCAAGAGCATGGCGCGCTGTTCAACGTGATTGAAGGGCGGTTGCTGCTTGAGAATAATTTCCCGATGATCTGGGCGGTGGGGGCTGGGTCTTCGCGGGCGCCGCGGCTGGTGGAATTTACCTGGGGTGACAGGTCGAAGCCGCAGGTGACGCTGGTGGGCAAGGGTGTGTGTTTCGATTCAGGCGGACTTGATATCAAATCGTCGAGCGCCATGCTGACGATGAAGAAGGACATGGGTGGGGCTGCTGCCGTGCTCGGCATTGCGCATATGGTGATGGATGCGAAGCTGCCAGTGTCATTGCGGGTGCTGATTCCGGCGGTTGAAAATTCGATCTCGGGGGATGCCTACCGGCCGGGCGATGTCTTGACGAGCCGCAAGGGTTTGACGGTCGAGGTCGGCAATACCGACGCCGAAGGGCGGTTGGTACTGGCTGATGCCTTGTGCGAGGCGGATGCGAGTGCGCCGGATCTTCTGATCTGTATTGCGACGCTGACGGGGGCGGCGCGGGTGGCGACGGGGTTTGATCTGCCGCCGTTCTTTACCCAGGACGATCAACTGGCGGCGCAGTTGATGCATGCGGCGCATGTCGAGAACGACGCGATGTGGCGCTTGCCGCTGTGGCGTGGGTATCGCGACTTGATCGAAAGCAAAGTCGCTGACCTCACCAACAATCCCGGCAGTCCGAATGGGGGGGCGATCACGGCGGCGTTGTTTCTCGAGCGCTTTGTCGAGAAAGCAAAGTCGTTTGCGCATTTCGATATTGCGGCGTGGAACGACAGGGCGCGGGCGGGGCGGCCGATTGGCGGCGAGGCGCAAACCATTCGCGCGATCTATTCGATGCTGAAGGCGCGATACGCCTAGTATCCGCGGGCGAAGTCGACCAGGTTTTCTGGTGGCAGGCCTTCGTCCATACGTTGGATCGTTCTGACGACATGCCCCATGAATGAAGCGGGGTCTGTGACGGCTGCGGCATGCGGCGTGACGATGATTTTTGGATGCGTCCAGAGCGGGCTTGCTTCGGGCAAGGGTTCGATTTGAAAAACATCAAGCGTGGCGCCGCGCAGGTGATTCGAGTCGAGGGCTGCTACCATATCGTCTTCGATCAGGTGACCGCCGCGGGCGCAGTTGATGACACAGGCGCCGGTCGGCAGGCTTGCGAACGTTCTGGCGTTGAGGATGCCGCGGGTCGCGGGAGTTAGCGGCAAGAGGCAGACAAGGATGTCCGTTTCACTCAAGAAAGCTTGCAGTCCCGCGTCGCCGTGGAAGGTGCGAACGCCTTCGACTGATTTTGGCGAGGCGCTCCAGCCTGAGAGCTGGTAGTTGAGCGGCTTCAGGGCGAATGCTGCGGCTTGACCCAAGACGCCGAACCCCAAAATGCCGACGCGAATGTACTCGGCGCGCGGGGTTACGATCTGGCGCCACTTCTTTGCATTCTGCAAAGCGGTCAGGTCGTGCTGACGGCGGTGCCAGTAGAGGACATTGAGGACGACGTACTCGGTCATACCTTGACTGAGTGTTGGATCGACGACACGCGATAAGGGGACATGTTTTGGATAGGTCGGGTCGGCGACGATGGAATCGACGCCCGCGCCCATCGAGAAGACGACGGCCAGGTTTTTGAGTGCGCTCAGCGCGCCGGGCTTTGGTTTCCAGGCGACGCAGTAGGCGATGTCGTTGGCGCGCGCGCCGTCTTCGGCGGTGCGGATGTCCAGATCCGGCAGCAGACGCCGCAAATGGTTCGACCAGATTTCGTGCGGATAGCCGGAGGGCTGAAACAGCAGGGCGCCTTTTGGCATTGGCTGAATTCAGCTGAGCCTAATGCCCGCCGCCTCCTGGTGGCGGAGTGGGGGCGGGTGGCGTTACAACGGCAGGGGCATCATGAGCCAGTCCGTCTGTGGATATTCCTGGAGGCGGAATCTGAAGTTCACCAGCGGGAGGTTCCGAACCATCAGCGGGTGCTGCGGGCGGCGGCGCTGTTGGGTTTGGCGCGGGAACGGCAAGCGGGGAATCCGACAGCGTGCGCAAATAGGCAATCAGATTGATGCGATCTTGAACTTTGGACAGGCCCGGGAATGCCATTTTGGTTCCCGGCATCGCTGTCTTGGGATTTTTTACGAACTCGTTGAGTTCTTCGTAACCCCAGGCGTTGGCCGCCAGCGCTCGCAGTGCAGGCGAATAGGCATAGTTGGGTTGCCTGGCATGGTTGGCGCCAACAGTGCCGTA
>VFKO01000176.1 GCA_009885515.1 Rhodobiaceae bacterium
GTGTCACATGCGGATTGCGTCCCGCATGCTGGTTCGGGTGTGGGTGGTGTTCGAGTTGAGACGCAATCAGTTGAAATATCTGTGGAATACTGTCCGCGACGGCTCCGGCTCTCGCGCCCTCGTCCTCGCGCACGACACCTGCGCCGCCGCCGGAGCCTTCTTCCTGGCATTGTGGTTCGCCTTCGGCCAGGGCTTCCGCTGGGCCGGCACCAAAGACCTCGACTTCTACATCTGGTCGACGCTCACCTTCACCATCGTCTCGTCGATGGTCTTCGTCGCCAACAATCTGCACAAGGGCGTCTGGCGTTTCACCTCGTTCCGCGACCTGATGACCATCGTGCGCAGCGCGGGCCTCGCCGTGCTGCTCTTCCTGCCCTTCGTTTTCCTCGCCAGCCGCGGCGCCGAACTGCCGCGCTCCAGCATCTTCCTCGCCTTCGTGTTCCTGGCGGCTTTTCTGGCGGCCCCGCGCATCCTCCTGCGCGCCATCCAGGAAGGTAGCCTGGGCGGCGGCGCCATCAACCGCGGCGCGCGCACGCCCGTCTATCTCGTCGGCGTCGGTGCGCGCGCCGAGAGTTTCGTGCGCGAAACCAAGCGCGATCACAACTCGCCCTACGAGGTCAAGGGCCTCATCGCGCCGTCGGCCTATTGGCTCAACCGCGAAGTCCAAGGTGTCCCCGTGCTCGGCACGCTCGACGATCTGACGCGGCTCTTCGATCGCCTGGAGCACTTGGGCCTCCCCGCCCAGCGGCTCGTCATCGCCGATGATAGCCTCAGCCAAGGTAAGAAGGACGAGATCCTGGCCCTCACCTCCGAACGCGGCATTGCGCTCGGCCGCCTGCCGGGCTCAACCGAAATCCATGACGCCAAGGCCGGCCCCGCCGAAGTCAAACCCGTGGCGCTGGAAGACCTGCTGCACCGGCCGCAAAAGCGCCTCGACCGCAGCGCCATGCGCGCCCTCATCGACGGCAGGCGGGTGTTGATCACCGGCGCCGGCGGCTCGATCGGCGCCGAACTCGTGCGCCAGCTTGCCACCTTCGCGCCTGCCCACCTCACTTTGGTCGACAACTGCGAATACAATCTCTACGCCATCGACCAGGAATTGGCGCAGAGCCACGCAGGTGTCCCTCGCTCGGCTGTGCTGTGCGACGTGCGCGACAAGCGCAGCGTCGCCTACGCTTTCGACCGCGAGCAACCCGAAATCGTCTTCCACGCCGCCGCCTACAAGCACGTGCCGATGGTCGAGAAAAATCCCCTTGAAGGCATACGCACCAACGTCATCGGCACCCGCAACGTCGCCGACGCATCCGTGCGCCATGGTGTCACCGCGATGGTGATGATCTCGACCGACAAGGCCGTCAACCCCACCAA
>VFKO01000536.1 GCA_009885515.1 Rhodobiaceae bacterium
GCCTCATTCCAGCGTGGCGTAGTTCGTCGAGCGGTCGGTGGCGCTGGTGCCTGCGATTTCGGTGACGCACGCGGCCAGATCTTTCAGATAGCGGTCCATCACGCCGGTGTTGCTGTTGCTGACAGTGGAGTGCAGAGAGTCCGGCGGTGTTTGGCGGTCGTGGAACCAGCCGCGTTTGAGCAGCGCATCGCCGAGCGCGAACATGTCGACGCGGCGTTTTGCGGCGGGGTCAGCCGCCATCGCGACGAGGTGGTAAGTGCCCGCACCGAGCACGCGGATGCCGTCGATGGCCGCGATACCTTCGCGCATTTGATCGGCGTTGCGCAGCGTTGCCGCGGTGAGGCGCAGATAGCCCTCCAGCCCCAGATGCTGCATCACGGCCCAGGCGGTTGCCATCGGCAGGCCGGAGCGGGTGCCTTGCAAATTCGGTGACGCATAGAATCCGCCGAGCCAATCGTCGAATGTAAACGTCTGATAGGCGCGCAGGTTCTTGTCGCGGTAGAGCACGACCGAGGCGCCCTTCGGCGCGTAACCCAGCTTGTGAATGTCGGCGGAGATCGACGTCACCCCCTCGACGCGGAAATCCCACGGCGGCACGGGGCGGCCCAATTTCTCCAAGAAGGGCAACACGAATCCGCCCATGCAGGCGTCGACATGGCAGTTCGCATTCGCGGCGCGGGCAAGCGCTGCGATCGCCGGAATATCGTCGACCACGCCTTGCGGATATTGCGGTGCCGAGCCGACGATGAGAACCGTGTTGGGCGTGACGGCGTTCACCATGGCGTTCGTGTCGGCGGTCCAGTTGGCGCGCACTTTGGTTTTCGAAACCTTGATGTCGTAGATGTGGGCGGCCTTGTGGAAGGCGGCATGCGCGCTTTCTGCCACGATCATGTGGGCTTGGGCGATGCCGCGTTCCTTGCGGCCGCGTTCGCGCGCGGCGAGGACGGCGCAGAGAATGGATTCGGTGCCGCCGCTGGTCATGAAGCCGGCAGCACTTTGGGGTCCATGCAGCAGGTCGGCGGTCCAGCGCACGACTTCGGCCTGAATGGCGCCGAGCGAAGGGAAGGCTTTGGTGTTGAGCGCATTTTCGTGCAGGTAAAGTTTCGCGGCGCGCTCGGCCACCTCGTGCACCGAAGGGCCGCCGTCATAGACCATGCCGAAGGTGCGCCCGTCCTGCCAGCGCACATCGTGCGCGCGCTTTGATTCCAACTCCGCGATGACGTCGTCGATGGGACGACCTTTTTCTGGCAATGGCATGGCGTTCTCCTGCGTTGGTCCCGTCCGTTATCGGGGCATCTTCGGGCGAAGACAAGGGTGGGTGATTATTTCGCGAGGCCGGCCAACGCCTGGTCGATCAGTTTCGGCCCCTTGCGCACGACGTGGGCGCGCCACGGTTCATCTTCGGGCACGAAGCACTTGCGTGCCGTCGCCCGGAAGTTGTCGTGTACTTGCGCCATTCGATCGGTGCGGTCGACGAAACGCAGCCAGCGCTCGTAAAGGGTCACGTAAACAAGGTCGGGCAGGGCGCCTTCGCGCTCGGTGCCGAACTCAACGACGGCGCCGGTCATTTCCGCGTGAGGCAGCCAGCGCACGAGGGCCTGGAGCATCTGACCAGTCTTGAGCAGCGGCATCGCGCTCAGCTTTGGGTCCTGCGCAATCGCCTCTTCGAGCGGCGAGCGCTTCCAGCGCTCGACGAGGACTTCGCCCCACCAGGCGGCGAGGCGCTTTGCGTTGGTGCTGCCGGGGCCGTCAATCGGCAGCACGGCGACTTCGCCGTAGGCGCCGACGCCGGTGTGCCAATCGATGAGGCCGACGTGCCTGGCGTGCGACAGAAGCGGGACGGCGTGGTCGCGCATGACGCGGTGGCCGAACTCTGGTGCGGCGCCGCCGAAGGAAATGCCTTCGGCATCTTCGTACTGACCGAAATCGACCGCGACGTGCATCGCCGCAGGTCCGAGTTCCGCCGTCAGACGTTGCTGCGCGCCGAGAAGGCGTGCCAGTGTTTCGAGCGACATGTCCGGCACGCGGATGAGATCGCGCACGCGGGCATAGAGAGGATTGGCGGGTGGCAACGCGCGCCAATCGATGAAATTGCGGTTGAGATCGACGTTGTTCTCGGTGAGACGGCTGACCCAGGCGAAGCCCCAGGGGTTCAGTGCATGCATCATCAGGACGGCGGTGCCGGGCGGCAGGTTCTCTTTCTTGTTTTCAAGCCAAGTGCTTTGCACTGCCGAGCCGGCGGGGCCTTCGAAGCCATGCATGCCGGAGGTGACGAGCAAGACACGCGCCGCATCGCTGGGTCCGCGCCACGCCATATCGATGGCAAGTTCGCCGCCGCCGGGCGCACGGAGCGAGGGATGGATGATTGGCTCCACGCGCGCACCCGCTGCATGTGCGGCGCGGGTGAAGCGCTCGCGGGCGCGGGCGTAGTCGTCGGTGAAAGATGTGGACATGGGATGGCGAGGTTCTCCAGCGAACAGGACGGTACAAGTACGTCAACTGTAACAGCCGGTGAAGGGTTACCGCTTCGGGCCCAACCATTTCCGGTTTCGCGCCCTGCGGTCGGGGATTGGGCGGCCGCTGTCGCGGTGGTGGCGGTCGACATAGGGAAAGCCGACGCGGTCGCCGTTGCCCCGGGCGTTGGCGTATCCCCGGGGCGTTGTTGCAGGATGCGAGAGCGGCGATGGGCTTAGCGTAGTCACTAACTGTTCACAGCAAGTTGAACGACCGATACCATGTACAACAGGAGTGGCACCGAGCAAGCGAGAGCCAGTCCGCAAATGATTAAATTCTCAAAAAACTCGTTCATGTCTGTCTCCTTTCGAGGATTTTCGGGTCGACGGTATGGAGGAGTATTACCGGCGTGCAGTCCCGCGTTCGTGAATGAAGCGTTCGAAAAATGTGCGCGAGGGCGTGAATAGTTCGCAATTGATGGTAGAATTTTGAAAATGATGCGGTGGCTGGTTCGCTATGGTGACCTCGAATTCGATTCCACAATTCATACTCACGCTCTTGGGTGCTTTTCGACTCATGGCTCCAAACGGTGAGCGCATTGAAGTCGCCAGTAAGAAGGGTGTGGCTCTGATTGCGACACTGGCGATGTCACCTGAGGGTGAGCGAACGCGTGGCTGGCTTCAGGACAAATTGTGGGGTACGCGCGAGCAAGCACAAGCACAGAGCAGCCTGCGGCGTGAATTGTCGAACTTGCGCAAGGCCCTCAACCTGAGCGGCGTTCATTTGCTTATTTGCGAGCACGACCGCGTGAAGTTGGATCTAAAATACATCCGTGTCGATGCGCGCAAGCTCGCAACGGGCAATCCGTTGACCTCCGGATCGCCAGGTTTCGATTTGGGCGAATTCCTAGAAGGGTTCGATGTTGCAGGCGAGGAAGGATTCGAGGAGTGGTTACGAGAGCAACGCAACCGGCTACGTCATCGCGCAGCGCCAGCGACTGACCGTGCCGAGCGCGTGGTGCATCTGCGAGGAACGAATGGAGAGCGTGAACTTGACGCCAGCGCCAAGCGCCCACAAATCGACATTTGCGTTCTTCCGTTCGCCAATATGAGTGGCGATTCGGAACAGGAATATTTTAGTGACGGCGTCACTGAGGACATCATCACGGACTTAAGCAAAGTGTCGTCGCTGTCCGTGGTCTCGCGGAAGACGAGTTTCACCTTCAAGGGCAGACAAATCGATTTCGCCGACATTGCGAAGCAATTGAAGGTCAGCCATGTGCTGGAGGGCAGTGTACGCAAGATGGGAAATCGCGTGCGCATCAATGCTCAGCTCATTGAAGTGGCGAGCGACAATCATGTCTGGGCGGAACGGTATGATCGCGAACTCAGTGACATATTTGCGGTGCAAGACGAAATTTCACGCGCCATCGTCGAGGCGTTGCGCTTGAAGCTGTTGCCGGAGGAAAGGCGGGCGCTTGAGGCGCGCGCCACCAGCAATCCCGAAGCGTACAAGCTTTATCTTATGGCGCGCCAATATAATGCCACCGGTAATGAACGTCATCAGGAGATCGTGCGCCGGCTGTGCCTGCGGGCGCTGGACCTCGACAGGCATTACGGGCGCGCATGGGCGATGCTCAGCAATTGCTTGATCGAAATGTTCCGCCGCAGCGCCAGCGACGACGATGGCTGGCAAGCCGCCGAGCAGGCTTTGAACCTTGATCCCAATCTCGCGGAAGCGCATGCGGCCAAAGGCGCGGTGCTTTGCATCCGGGGACTGTTTGCCGAAGGTTTGGTGGCCTGCAAGCGTGCGCTTGAGCTTGACCCCGACTCTTACGAGGCCAATAAGCATGCCGGCAGATGCTGTAACGCGATGCGGATGTTTGGCGATGCGGTGCGCCATTTCGAGCGTGCCGCGGCGGTGATGCCGGCCGATTTTTATGCGCTGGGAATGGCGTTGCAAGCTTACGAAGGGTTGGGCGATAAGCGCGGGGCACAAGACGCGGCGCGACGCACGCTCGAACGGGTTGAGAAAACAGTCGCCCAAGAGCCTGATCATGGCCGGGCGATCGGGTTCGGCGTCGTTGCGCTGGTTGCCTTGCGCGAAGTGGTCAGAGCCAAGGAATGGGCGGCGCGCGCGATGCTGCTTGATCCCAGCAACACCAACATGCAGTACAATGTTGCGTGCGCAATGACGAAACTTGGCGAAACGGAGCTCGCTCTCGACATTTTAGAAGGCCTGATTCCAATTATGACGAGCGGCCTGATGATCTGGATCGAGAAAGACAGCGACTTCGATATGATCCGCGGGCACCCGCGATTTAAGTTGATCGTTTCGCGAGCAAACGCGCATTTGGCGCGTATGAATGCGCGGCAAATAGCCTAACCGGCGAGGCCCGAGAACGCCGTGCTCATGAAACGTCAAGGCCCCCTTGGCAGTGAAAGAGCAATCACGTCACCATTCATAGTGATCGACGTACTGCTTTTAGAAAAGGGGCCGGGGAATACGGCGACATGGTTCAAATAACCCAACAGTAACAGCGGCGAACGCGGGCGTCCCAAGATCAGCTGCTAGTCCCGTCGCAGGGAATGTAGTTCATGCCGACGGTCTCATCCGTCTCGCGGCATCGCGGCGATCTACCATCACCTGCACGCGGCTCTGCGCGCTACCTCAAAAAACTTTATGCATTTGATGAGGGTGCTGGAGCGGCCTTGGTTGCCGGATGAGGAGGTGTCGACGGAGATTGAGCAGCCTGATACGGCGCGGGCGAAGCTTTTGCCGAAGATTGCACGGATGCCTTGGCCGAGGTCGAAGCGCGAGGTCATGCGGATCGATGGTCCGGAGGCTCCCCTTGCTGCGAAACTGGATCATCTGACTGGGGAGCGTTGGGATGAGCTTCATCGCAAGTTGAAAGCGCTCGCCGATGCCGGCGGGTGGCGGCCTTAGATTGGGGCAGGGCCACGGATGGTACTCAGGGCAAAACGTATCTGGCCCCAAAGATTTTGGAGCAAATCTCGCCGAATTCGAACCGTGTATCGTTTTTGACTGTTAACAACACATCCCAACATCGTCATGGCCGGGCTCTTGACCCGGCCACCCAGCCGGCTCGCGTCGGCGAGACGACAAGACTCTTCGATTTCTCAAGCAGAGCGCCATTCCGTTGCGTAGACACGCAACGACTGGGTGGCCGGGTCAAGAGCCCGGCCATGACGAACGTGGCTGGGTAGGCTTTCGCGGGCCAACTGCCGCTGCGGGGCCGAATTGATGTTCCAATTGAACGAAACGCGCTCTAACTTTCACAGACTGCGATGGGACGGCTGGCAGAACCCCACGACATTGGCGGCTTGGTGAGCCCGCTGTGCAGCGACGACGCAGGCTGGCTCACCGGACAACGCCGAGGCGACGGGCGGGTTCAGTGTGTGTGTGAGGGGGCTAAAGGCGCGACCTCTCACCCTTTTTTGCTCTTCGCAAAAAAGATTTCGTTACGCACCTAACCGGCACTCGTAGCCGGAATTGTAACTGCGTGACACGGGACGCAAAAAATGCACGCACGCGAATGCGCGAAGACGCGAAAAGATAAGGCGAGGCCTTTTCCGCTCGAGTGCACTTGTATCAACGTCACTTCTTTTCGCGTCTTCGCGCTTTCGCGTGAAAGCCTTTTTGCATCTTCCGTGTCACTCCCGCGATTTGCGCTGCGGCCTCGCGAATGGGATAACACTCTTGGGGTCAGGTTCAAATTCCACCGTGTCTGCGCTTGAGATCGCAAAAATTGATTCTCTCTCGGCGAATCTGAGGTCGGTCACCGGTTGAGCTCGATGGATGAAAATCGTATCTGATCGCGTTTCCTCCGATTGGTGATTTTCTTGCAGGTGCTCGTGCTGGGCCCGTGGTTTCAACTTGGCGGGCCTGAACCTCGACTGGGTCCCGCATCTGCGAAGCGGCACGAAGTGCGCCGCATCGCGTGCGGGATGACGGGGGGGCGTCTCCCTACCTCAAAAACCTCATGCGTTTGATGAGCGCGCTGGAGCGGCCTTGGTTGCCGGATGAGGAGGTGTCGACGGAGATTGAGTAGCCTGAGACGGCGCGGGCGAAGC
>VFKO01000222.1 GCA_009885515.1 Rhodobiaceae bacterium
ATCCGGTTTTGCGCTCTTTGCATGCTGCAGGCATGCTTTCGAGCCGGGTTGAAATGTCAATGTCGGGTCCGCCGCGGCGCTACTATGCGATTTCGAACGAAGGCCGTGAGGCGCTTGTTGCCTGGCGGGAGGTTTGGGGTGAACTTCGTGGATTTGTAGGCTCACTGATCGAGCCGGGAGGCGCCAATGGCTAACGCTCCGCTTCCAGTTACCTCTCCCACAACGATCAAAGCTTACCTGGAGGCACTGAAATTGTGCCTGAAGGGTCAGCCGCCAGCGCTTGTTCAGGATGCGCTTGCGGATGCCGAAGAATATTTGCGCGCTGAACAAGCTGAGTCTCAGGAAGAAAACGAGCAGCAATTGCTGGCGCGCATTGTTGAATCTTATGGATCGCCACAGGAAGTGGCTGAGGAGTATATTGCTATGGAACAAGCTGCAAACAGTCCCTTCCCGGCTCGCACCGATGACAACACCGCGGGCGAGAGAAGCCCAGGGCTCTTCGGCGTTTTGGTGGATCCGCGTGCCTATGGCGCGCTGATCTACATGCTGTTGTCGCTCGCAACAGGCATATTCTATTTCACCTGGGCGGTCACAGGGTTGAGCCTCACGATCGGCTTAGCCATTCTGATCATCGGGATTCCGTTTGCGTTGCTTTTTATTGGCTCGATCCGTGTGATCAGCTGGATTGAAGGGCGGGTCGTTGAAGCCTTGCTCGGTGTCCGCATGCCACGGCGTCAACCGGCGCAAGAAGAGGGCGGGACACTTTGGACGCGGATCAAGCGCGTATTGGCGGACGGCCGGACCTGGAGTTCGTTGTTGTATATGATCCTGCAGCTGCCTCTGGGTATCATCTATTTCACCATAGCGGTGACGCTTGGTGTGACCTCAGGTGCGCTTATCGCAGGCGGATTCTATGAGTTGGGAACAGGCAAAAACGTGGTGCGCATCGACCCTTATCCTGAACTCGACGCATTGCTCAATACACTGCCAGGATTGGTATTACTGGTCATCGTTGGCCTTGTCGGCATACTGTTCACGCTGCATCTGGCGCGGGTGGTTGGCTATATCCATGGTAAAATAGCCGAGGCGCTGCTTGTACGCGCGTAGCCGAGGGCGGACGAGCGCGTATTAAACACGGCGCAGTGCATGTGCGAGTTCGGTGCGGGCTTTGATCGTCACACGTTCAAGACCAAGCCAGTCAGCCAGTGTTTTGAGTTCTGTGGATAGCGCGCTGACAATGTGTTTGGGCTCCACATGGGGCTCTGCATGCCCGCCCAGCACCAGCAGGCGCATGGCCTTGCGGTCTGATTTCAGATCTACGCGGGCAACCAGATTGCCGTTCAGCAGGAACGGCATAACGTAGTACCCTTGGGTCCGCTTTTCCTTTGGTGTATAAAATGCGAGCCGGTAGTGAAAATCAAATAGCCGTTCTGTGCGTTGCCGGTCCCAAATTGCCGATTCCGACGAAGTCGTCCGTCTATTCCGATCTCATCTCGCCCTTGATTCCGAGCTGATGTCGCCCACCGTTCCGATATCAAATCGCCTGGGGCAGTCGTTCTTC
>VFKO01000484.1 GCA_009885515.1 Rhodobiaceae bacterium
GAACGACAAAAGTAATCCGCCGGCAAACGCCACCGTCACAGTGACGTAGTCTTTGAGCGCGGACAAAAAGACGGCCGCCACCCACAGGCAGGCGACGATGAGATAGCTCGCCACCGCAATCATCTGCATGACGGGTGCAAGGGTCGCAACGAAGCAATACAGGCCAATGGCGATCGGCATTTGGGTGATCAGCACGGCCGCCAACGCCGCGAACAACGCGCCCGGCGCATCCTTCATATCCCGTGCGTAGAGCCCGTCGGCAAGAAAGCGCGTCGTGATGATCGCAATCGGCCCCGATAACACAAGTGAGATTGCAAAATTATAGATGATGATGATGCGCATTTCAGCCAGCGCGCTCAGCCCAGTCTGACTGACCGTCGCCAAATTGATCCCGGCAACAGCGAGCACCGTAAACAGCCACGGCCCGACGCTGATGATCGCCGAAATCGCAAATGCCGCAAAGCCCGCGCTTAACGTGTTCCGGCGCGACAGCGACTGCAGCGCGAATCCGATTCCGGCCATGGCGCTACGCAACCTCTCTGCGTTCAGGCCGCGTCGCCGCGTCATCGTAAAGCTGGCGATAGCGGCGATCGATCACACCCTTGTTATAAAAAGCATCAACGCGCAGCTTCATGGCGCGACCGGCGGCGGCAAGGCGTGCCGGGTTGGTGATCATGTCGCGCAAAGCGGCCGCAACCGCCGTCGGGTTCGCCAAGGGCGTGATGATGCCACCCTCGCCGAACGCAGGGGTCTCATTCGCGACACCCGCCAGAAGTTCGCGGCAACATCCAACATCGGTCGACACCGACGGGATGCCCGCCGCCCCCGCTTCCAATACGACAAGTGGTTGCGCCTCACTGACGCTCGTCAGTACGTTCAGATCGATGCGGCTTAAATACTCGTCAAGTTTCACCTGGCCGGCGAACGTGATGCGATCCTTCAACCCCAACTGTTCAACCAGAGCGCGGCACTCGCGCGCGTACTCGATGTCTTCATCGTCCGGGCCAAGCACCAGAGCATCGAACTCTGTCACCGTGTCTGCCAGAATGCGGACCGCGCGGATGTAGGTCTTGATGTCCTTGATCGGCACGACCCGGCCGATCAGTGCGATACACGGCCGCCGCTTCCCCGGGGCACGCTCGATTTTCGAAAACCGCGTGACATCGATGCCATTGGGTATGATTGATAATTTTGCCGGAGGGGCTCCGTCGCGGCGTTGCATGTCCTGATTGCCAGCATAGAGCGTGGTGATGCGATGGGCCGCCTCATAGGCCGTGCGGGAATAGGTAGAAAACGTGTTCGCCCACATCGCCTTCAAGCCACCCGGTTCCACGTCTTCTCCCAGCGAAAGTGTGCCGGGGTCATGAAGCCAATCCGCCAATGCAATCTCGATGCGTCGTTCATTGGTATAAATGCCGTGCTCGGTAATCAGCGACGGCCGGCCAGTTTCGATGCTGGCTCGCGCCGCAAGCAAGCCTGCATAACCCGTTGAGATCGCGTGATAGACTTTTGCATCTGGAAGCTCCGTCAGAACCACGCTGTACAATCCCGTGAGCAGCGCGCGCCATGTCCAAAAATAGTCGAGAAACGACGTTGTGCGATTGCCGTTGTCGTACATCATGGTCAATGTCGACCACGCTTCAGGCGAATTGAGCAGACTGCCTGCCCCCGCGTCGGCACGAACAGGGCTCAGCAACTCCAGCAGCCGCGAAAACTCGCGTAAGCCGCCGCCTGAGAGAAACGCGCTAAGCGCGGGCGCCAGCCGCGACGGCAATTCACGCGCACCACGAAAATTAGTATTACCCGGGCGCAGCCGCCCGACTGCAATCGTGCGCCAATCAACAACGTTGCTGGGAAGCTTGAACGCCTGTTTGGCAGGAATCTTGTCGGCGACAATGGACACAATCGCAAACCTGAGATCGGTGTGCGCGCCAATCAAATCATGCGTCCACGACGACACCCCGCCGGAAGTATACGGGTATGTCCCTTCCAGGAGTAAGCACACATCTGCCTGGCGATTACCCAATTGGGGCGCTCCGCGTCCACAATGTAAGCGCCGTTTCAAGCCGCTGGCCATCACGGCCCGAACTTGAAAAGCGTCCCTGCCATTGTTTTGCAAGCGTGCGCAAATCGTGAAACCGCCCAAGCTGGATCAGCACTTCGATCTGCAATGTGGCGATTTCCGGTGAAATGCCGAATGTTGCACTTGCGCGCATAAGCCGTCTGTGTGCTTCAAGCGTCTGTCCATCACGCAACAGTATTTTCGCAGACGACAACAGCACCGCTGCGTCATTCGGATTTGACACCAACAAGGCGTCGAAATGCTTGAGCGCGGTTCCAAAGGCCTCATCACAGCGCTGCGCCTCCGTGATCCCGCTCTCCGCGAACTCGACCAGGTAATTCGCCACCGCTTTGAGCTCGTCCTGGGATGCTCCGGGCCATTCAGCGCGGCTGGCAAGGTGCGCAAGCCGCTCCGAATACCGTCCTTCGATGGCAGCTGCTGCAGAAGCCGCCTGCACGCGCACGGAAGGGACTGGGTCTTGCAGGGCCTGGCGCAAAGCGGGTGCGAATGCAGGTGAAAATCGTCTTCCGATCAGGCCGATGATTGCTTGCTTCTGCTCGATCGATCCTCGCGACAGGATGTCATTGTAAGACGCAACGCGCTGCGCTGCATTCACTGGATCGTCACTCACCATCAACCTGTCGACAAAAACCGCCATACGGTCTTGCTCGTCCTCCTGGAAAATGCTGTCGAACCACTCGCTAAAGGGCGATGCAAATGGCCGGAAGCACGTTTCAAAGACGGTACACAAAAACGTACCTGCCGAGCCCACCGGACCAAGTGCCGACGCCATCACCGCATGAAGGATGGCCTGGCGTCGCGGCGGGTGCCCGCTTGCCACCGCCACAAGAATGGCAAAGGCCGCGCAGCCAATATGGGTCAAAAAATAGGCGGCGGCGGGAAGCGTTCCGCCCATCACCAGGGCGGCAACTGAAGCGCTGGCCACAAATGTTGCAAGGCTTGCAACGCCATCAAGCCCAAGGGGTTCACGAAGATCTTGCACCGCCGTCACGCTCTGACTTCCAGCGCCGCATGTTCAAGCATGGGTACGGCGATCGCAGAAACACGAATGCCGAATCCGGCAGGCATCGCTTGTGCAATCGCAGTGCGAAGAGTGTCGCTCAATCGCCGCGCCTCAGCGTGCGGACAAACCGGGGTCATAATGACATACTCATAGCCGTGCCCCCCACGCTCGCAGGCAATGTCGGTCTGACGCAAACCGTTAGCCAGCGCCTGGCGGATGCCCCGGATAATTTCCGCTTTTCGCGCCGTTGGGAAGCTATCCGGTACGTGAACGCTGACGTTGATCGCGCTCAGTTCGAATCGAGCCCGCCGGGCTAAGGACTTGAGAAACAGCGTCAGCGCGGGCTCCGCACTCGCGCTCAGAATTCCGCCTGCGCCCACAAAGCTGCGGCCAAACGCGTGCTCAAACGTCCGCGCGCGTGCAAACGAAGTGCCAATCCATTGACACAACACACGAAAACTCTCGACAGCTGTCATATTGAAATCAAGCGCATTCATGCGCTCGACTTTGAGCATGCCAAGTATTTCTCCGGTTTCCGCCGAAATGACCGGTCCCGCCAGCATGCCTTCCCCCGCAAGCACGGCGTGATCGGCGGGCGTTGCCACGCACAGAAATTTGTGATGCGCAATAACCTCACGGTACAAAGCCGAGCCCGCTCCAAAGACACGGGTAAACTTGTCGTTTGCAGACCAGCCCTCGTTTAACACCGCTTCCAGTTGATCGTGATTGAGCAAGTACAACGAGAATTTAGTGGGGTTGAGGCCTGCGCGCACCAGACCGGCAATGCCGACCAGCACGTCGCCAGCGCCCAGCTGCTCGACGGCGCGCGAAGCTTCATAAAGACTTGCAACCGTGCGCAATTGCCCCGCCACGCGCTCTTCCAGCGCGCGGTTGGCAGTGGCCAACCGTTCGGCAGCTTCACTCAGGCGCTGTTCGCGATTTGCTGCAGCCGCGAGTTCAACCTCCATGGCCGAAGCCCGGCGATCGGCTTGACTGCGAAGCTCGCCCACAGCAAATCCACCGGCGAGCCACATCGAGGGATTGATGGCCAGGCCAACCATATAGCTATACGGGTCTTCACCGAAACCCAACGCCGGCAAGTTGCCAACCAGAAGCGCCGCGCTCGCCAGCACTGCCGCCGCTACGCCTTCCAGCGCGCCGTACTGCGCCGCAACAAGCAGGACCGGAATCCAGAATGGATGCGGTTGAATGTTTAGAAACCTGTCCCCGGGACCGGATAAAAGGTCGAGAATGATGATGGCGGCAAGCAGCAGCAAGGCTTCGACCAAGGCAATGACGCGCAAACCCATGACGAGAGATGGCAACTCTCTCGTGTCATTTCTCATTGAAATTGCCATGCGCGAGCGAGAACCGCCGGCTTACCGTCAAGCCTGCATGACTGGCCGCACCGCTTTCGCCGGCCCGGCTCGACACGTTGCTGTAATTTGCATTCAACGCGATCTGAAGGCCGTCAATGGGTTCATAGATCAATTCTATCCCCGCAATCGCCCCGCCTTCCTGGTCGAAATCCCTTGAGTAACCCACATAGATGCTGGCCAAAACCTGCGCCGAAAGCTGGCCGGCCACGCGCACATCCGCGCTGTGCACGGCGCGATCACCAATGGGCAGCACGGCAAATTCGTCACCCAACCCGTCGAGCCGCAGCGTCACGCTGTCCACAAACTCGGCGTCGAACGCATAGCCGATCGAAACCTTGGCCGCACTATCCAGCGGCAACTGCCAGCGCAAACCCGTTTGCAGCGTCGAGCTGATGGCGGATTCGCTGTCGCCATCAAGGGCAAAACGATTAAGGGCAACCGCCAGATTGAAGAACCAGCGATCATCAAACGACTGCTGCAGGCCTGCAGCGGCAAAGTCGCGTGTCCCGTTGGCGACAATGCTCTCGGTATAGTCCCAGGATGGTTGCAGAAACCCGGCGCTCAAGATGAGTTCGGAATCGGCGTCTTGATACTCAAAAGCAGCACCCATCCCGATGGTGTCGTTTCCCCCGAAGAGTGACGCGCGCCCCTCCCAAAGTGTCCCGAAATCATAAGCAAGCGTAAGCTCGCCGCGCAGGCGCTCGCCTTCGAATGCGCCGAGTGTGCCATCGCTGAACTGCACCCGCTCGTCGTCAAGGTCCACAAACTCCAGGCGCCCTCGCAGGTCCAGTCTGTCCGACAAAGGCGTCTGCCCATAAAGATGCCCGCGCCACTGTCGGTCACCGCCCTCAATATCTTGATAGTCTGCGCCGCCCTCGAGGCGCGGCGCAAAATCCGCCTGCGCCGAACTCAGGCTTTCATACAGCGACGTGTCAGCAGGGTTGTCACGCAGCAAGCGTTGGTATTTGCCTGCTGCCGTCCGATGGTCGCGATCAGCCATATCAATGTCGGCTTCCAGGCGAAATAACTCGTTGTCATCCGGTCGCGCCAAACGCAAGCCGGACAAAAGCGAACGCGCACCCGGCGTATCGTCAATCATGGTGCGCCGTCGGATCTCCACCAGCTGAAGACGTGAATCACCGCTGCTTTCGCTCGAAAGCACGAGGCGCAGCGTAAAGCCATTGCCTTCCTCCGTGATATCGAACTGTGCGGGCCGCACGGCCCTGAGCAACAATGTGTCATAGCCCCCCGACGCATATGCCAACACACCCTTCGAGCGGGCTGTGAGGTCTAGTGCCAGGGTATCTTTCACCGGCTCCTTGAAATGCAATGTCATTTCAAGGCCATCGACCGATGGTTCAGCACCGGTCAATGACATGCCGTCGAAGCGGAATTCATAACCGCTGCCAATCTCGTTAACCGGCTCGGGTTGACCGGCCATCAGCTCGCCCGCATGCACACGCGCGGCGAAACCTCCGGATACGGCGCAACCGATGCCAGATATGAGAAGTACGGCAACAATGGGCCGCATCGTGAAGACCCCTACCCTGTGAGGGCGACAATGGGCCTTATCGTGCCTAATAGCGGGTTAACGTGGGGTAACTGGGGCCAAAATCTGCGCCGCGCGTTCCAGACGCCCCCCATCCAGAAGTGCGGCAGCATAGTCGGCGCGCAAGTCGGCGTCAGTCGTGCCCGCCATGAGCGCTTCCGCCTCGTCGAGGCGGCCCAACCGCATCAGCGTAAGCATTTGCATACGCCGTTCCTCCCGCCCGTTTTTGCCTTTGTTGATTTCAAGCGCCTTGAGATACAGGCGCTTGGCGTCAGCGCTTCGCCCGAGTGAGCGATAGGCCTCGGCGCACAAAAAGATCGTCTCCAGGCCAGCATTGGCCTGCGCGGCGGCCGGTTCAAGCAGACTCAATCCGCGCAGCTTGTCGCCGCTGAACCAGGCATTCCTGCCTGCCTGGGCCAGCCATTTCTTGTCCGCGGCGGCCGCAATTTCAAACAGGCGGCTTGCTTCAGGTGCCAGCGATCGTTCCTCGGCTGCCGTCCCCAAACGCGCGGCTACCGCGGGTTCAATATCGCCCCGCGTCAATTCAGCGGTCAGCACTTGGCGAAGCCCTGTGTCCAGTTTCAGCTGCGCAAGCCCCCCGGCAAGCACGCTCGCAAGCGCTCGTTCACCGCTGTGGTAAAACTCTTGTGCAATCGCGACCATGCTCTCAACCGCGCCGGCATCTGCCAAGCGTTGCAGCCAAGCTTGCCGGTCGTCCGGGTTCGCCGAACGAGCGCGCGACGAAATCCATTCGACACCGGCTTCAGGCGGGCGCGGACCCCAGATGAACAAGAGTTGTTCCACGGCAGGCGAACGAACAGGGGCGTGTGCCGCCTCAGCGAGAAACAAATTCAGCGCCTCGTCTTTCGCGCCAACGCCGAGCAGTTCGTGCGAAATTTGCCCCGTAAATGCCGCGTCCAGGGTTCCTCGCCGCGCATACGCGGTCAAAAAGCGAACGCGCTCTGCGCGCGCGCCTAGTTTCTTGAGTGCATCATCATAGGCAAAAAACCACGAGCGCTCATCACCCTCGGCCCGTTCACGCAAGTGCGGCAAAGCCTCAGCCGTGACCCCAATTTCAATCCATCGGTACAGAAAGGATTCACGGGTCTTCTCCAACTCCGCATCTCCGAAGACCTTGGCGAGAAAGTCGACGGTCTCCTGGTTGGCGTTCAGCTTCTTCAAGAGCGCTATGTAGATATATGACGCACCATCCGGATCGCTCTCTGCAGCCTCGCGCGCATAAGGCTTAGCTAAAACGGGATCAAGTTTTCCGAGCAACTCGATGCGCGACAATCGTGGCGCACCCTGCAAAGCATCGTCATCCAGATCATCGGCAATGCGGGCGCCCGCGCCCTTCGAAATCTTGCCCGGTAATTCCTTGAAATCGTTGAGCATGAACACATAGTTTGTGCGTTGCACCAGCGTAACACTGTCTTCCTCAAGTCTATCAAACAGGCGGCGCTGAAACTCAACCACCTGACCAGACGCTTTCAACGCTTCAAATACAGCAAGTTCTTTTTGCTCGCTCCAATCGGGCAGTTCATCCAAAACCTCGAGGGCCTCGCGGCTGCGATTTGAAACCGTCAGGGCTCGTGCATAAAGCACCTCGGCCGTTTCCCCGGGCCGCGCCGCCCGCAAAGCCTCGGCCATCGACAGCGACAACCGCGCCTCTTTGAGTGTGATCGCAACCGAAATGGCCAGCGACAGATCATCGGCCGAAACGCGCGTTCCATCACCAGCCGCATCACGAAAAATCTTTTGCGCCCCCGGACGGTCACCCAGATCGGAGAGCAATCCTGCTACCGCAATGCCGCTTGAAGCATCCCTGATCAGCGCGACAGCCTGGTGCGCCAGGTCGACGGCACGTGCAGGCGCGCCCAGCGCAAAGGCGGTACGGCTCAACATGAAGCTTCGCGAAGCGTCCGATTTTTTTGCAAACTCCGCTTCCAGCGCCTTAAGGAAATCCATGTCACCAGTTTCAACAGCCTTTGATACGATCCAGGACTGCAGCCAAAATGGAAGAGTTTCCGGTCCTCGTTCCAGAATGTGCGCCAACGCCTCATCGCGATGCTTTGTCAGCAACGCAGTTTCGACGTAGATATCGTCACCCTTGGCAGGGAGCGTTCCGGTTTTTCGCAAGCCTTCAAGACGCGCAAACGCGGCGCCGCTCTGCTTGTTTCGCGCTTCCAATCGGGCAACCAGCACAGCGGATTGCGGAATATTTTTTGCCAGCGCCCCACTGGCCAACCCCATGCGCAGCGCCAGTGCGTCCCGGCGTGTTGCAGTCAATGTTACAACGACCGCGTCAAGCGCCACGTGATCCGCACGCTTTTGAATCCACGGCTCAATCACAGAAACGATAAGGTCGTCACGTTCAAGGTCGCCCGCCAGTGCAATAAAGGTCTGAGCATTGTCGGGTGTAGGCGTTGATGGCCAGCGCTTGAACGCATTGAACAACGCCTCAAGCGCGGCACGAGGGTCGCGCGCCGTGAGCAAATCGGCAAGTTCGGCGTGATCCTCAAAGCGGGATTTCCTGGAACGAACGAGCAGAGTCAAAACGCGAATTCGGTCCTCTTCCCTGCCGGCAAAATCGTACAGCGCGTCAAGCGTTCGCAGCAGGGCAGCGTCTTTTTTCTGAACCCACAGCCGCTCAAGCGTCGCGATATGCTTGTCGCGCCGTTGTGCATCGCGGAAAATCTCCGCCAACCGGGCCAGTGCCGCGCCATCACCCGGGTTCTCGTTGACGAAGGTCAGCAGCACCTCACTGGCGCGATCAGCGTCGCCAAGGCGCATAAGAAGTTCGGAAAGTGCATTTGCGACCTCACGCGAATGATCACCCTTCAGCCAGCGCGCCTCAAACGAGTGTTGCGCGGCGTTATATTCCTTGTCGTAGAGTGACATGAACGCGCGCTCGAGCCCGGACGGCACAATAGCCGTACCCACACTCAACGCTGTCACGATGAATAGCCCTGCGAGCAACCATCTGTTCATAACAATGCCGGCCTCAAATTCGAACGCTTGATCGTAATCCGCACGCCGTTTTCAGCGCCCGATGGCAAGCGAAACTCCACCAGACCTTTTGCATCGACAACCGCCGTCACCCAGGGCCCGGAGTCCAGTCGCGCTTCCCACTGCTCGCGAGCAGCCGAAGGCGAAACACGCCACGTCATTTCGCCTGCGCCAAAACCCAGCGCATTGAAACTGGCCGCATTGTGTCCAGTGTTCAAACCGCTAATCACCCAGCGAGAGTCAACCAGGCGAGGGGCCTCCAATCCGGTGTTGAGATCTTCACTCAAAGCCAGGATTGGCGTTTTGACGGCGGAATCCAATGCAACGTACAAAACGTCTCCGTTCAACCGCGAGCCAAGAACGCCCGCAGACCTGTCATAGTCCACGTCCAGCTTGCCCGCCGCATCGAACCGCAGCGTGTTCAAGGCCCCTCGGTTTTCGACACGCCAGGTTTGCGGCGCCGTTTCAACGAGTTTCACACTGTAGAACCCTTGCCCGATTGCCGAAAAGTGCGAGGCGGTAATCGGCGCAATCTCTTGGCCAGACACATAGTCCAATACTTCTTGCAGCGCTGTCAGGCTTGCCTGCTTTTCACCCGAATACATGTGATAGTAGACATTGATGGGTTTCACCCGGATGGGCCGCTCGGTATTGGCGAGAGACGTTTTCAGAAACCGGAACCCGAAAAACCGGCCCTTCCACAAATCGGTGTAAACATTTTCATTGGCGTGGCTGGCACTGACTTGCATGTACTTGCCGGCCCGTTTGCCGACCGGGGACACCGCAGAATAGGAAGGCGCCACACCATCGAAGCGCGTGTCTCGCGCATTCA
>VFKO01000592.1 GCA_009885515.1 Rhodobiaceae bacterium
AAATCATGCGCGTCGATGGAGATCTCACCAGGCGCGCGCTGCTGGAACTCAAGCAACACGTCGATGACAGCATCGCCTCGCGCAACGACCGCGTGGTGACGGAGGTCAAAATCCTGGAATCTCTCGTGCGCAGGTTGGCGTCCGGCATCGCCGACAGGGCGCAAAGCGAAGAACCGGCGCTTGACGATGTCCCTTTGCGTGCCACCACACAGGACCGCGCGCCAGCGCCAACCAACACCCCGCGCGACGCGATGCTCGACATGATCCGCCGCGCGCTCGAAGACAATCGCGTCGAACTCTACATGCAGCCCATTGTAAGCCTGCCGCAACGCCGTGTCAGGTTTTACGAGGCCCTGTCGCGCCTGCGCACCGAAGACGGCAAGATCATCATGCCCTCGCAATACATCAAGATCGCAGAGCCGGCGGGCCTGATGGCGGTGATCGACAACATGCTGCTGTTCCGTTGCGTGCAGGCGCTGCAAACCTGGAGCCAGCGCAACAAGGAGATCGGCGTCTTCTGCAACCTCTCGCGTGAGACTTTGCAGGACCGGGGCTTCTTCGCCCAGTTCATCGGCTATCTGGAGAAGCATCGCGAACTCGCGGGCCAGTTGATGTTTGAAATCTCTCAGGAGGCGTTTGAAACACTGACCTCTGTTGAAAATTCCAACATCGGTCACCTGGCCGATTTGGGTTTCATGCTTTCGATCGACAAAGTGAAAACCCTGGACTTCGATTTTGGTGCGGCCCGCGCCAAGCGCGTGCGCTACGTCAAAGTGCCGGCACCGCTCATGCTCGGCGATCCTGAGGCAGCCACCGCCCGCATCCACCCGGCCGACCTCAAACAGCTCCTCATGCGTTATGGCCTGAACCTGATCGCCGAGCGCATCGAGTACGAGCGTGAAGTCCTGGGCGTGCTTGATTTCCACGTCGACTATGGCCAGGGCTTTTTATTCGGTGAGGCCAAACCCATCCGCGACGTCATCATGGACCACGGTCTGCCCACGAATGCACCTGTCCCCCAACCGGGCCCGGCTTCGCGTCCACGGCCAGTATCGGGCGGCCGCGCGGCGTAAATTTAATTGACGCCGCAGCAGCGATCTGCCACTTCGCGCCACCATGTCCCAGTTCCCCATCATCAACGGT
>VFKO01000542.1 GCA_009885515.1 Rhodobiaceae bacterium
AGCTGACGGCGCGCGAGCGGGTGGAGATATTCCTCGACGAAGGGTCGTTTGAAGAGTTCGACACGTTTGTTGAGCATCGCTCGACCGACTTTGGCATGGAAGCCAATCGCATTCCGGGCGACGGCGTCGTTACCGGCTGGGGAACCGTGAACGGGCGGCTGGTTTATTTGTTCGTCAAGGACTTTACGGTGTTTGGCGGATCGCTTTCGGCGGCGCATGCGCAGAAAATCGTCAAGATCCAGAAAATGGCACTCCGCAACGGCGCGCCGGTTATCGGCGTCTTTGATGCGGGCGGGGCGCGCATCCAGGAAGGCGTGGACGCACTGGCCGGTTATGGCGAAGTCTTTGCCGAGAACGTGCTGGCGTCCGGTGTCATTCCGCAGATCAGCGTTATCATGGGCCCGTGCGCGGGGGGCGATGTCTATTCGCCGGCGATGACGGATTTCATCTTTATGGTGCGCGATACGTCTTACATGTTTGTGACCGGGCCCGATGTCGTCAAGACCGTGACCAATGAAATTGTTACGGCCGAGGAATTGGGCGGAGCGCGGGTTCATACGACGAAGTCTTCGATCGCCGACGGGGCTTTCGACAACGACATTGAGTGTTTGTTGCAGATGCGGCGGCTGATTGATTTTTTGCCGTCGTCCAATCGCGAGCCGCCGCCCAGTTGGCCAAGTTTCCAGGAGGTGGATCGCGACGATCTTTCGCTCGACACGCTGGTGCCGGCCAATCCGAACAAGCCCTATGACATGAAGGAGCTGATCCTGAAGGTTGCCGATGAGGGCGACTTTTTTGAGATCCAGGAAAATTTTGCCAAGAATATCATCACCGGATTCGGGCGGATTGAGGGTTCGACGGTGGGGTTCGTCGCCAACCAGCCGATGATGCTGGCGGGCGTGCTCGATAGCGATGCCAGCCGCAAGGCCGCGCGCTTTGTGCGCTTCTGCGATTGCTTTGGTATTCCGCTGGTGACGTTTGTCGATGTGCCGGGATTTTTGCCGGGCACGGCGCAGGAATATGGCGGGCTGATCAAGCACGGCGCGAAACTGCTGTTTGCCTTTACCGAAGCAACGGTGCCCAAGATCACCTGCATCACGCGCAAGGCCTTTGGTGGCGCCTATGACGTGATGGCGTCCAAGCACATGCTGGCCGATATCAACTATGCCTGGCCGACGGCGCAGATTGCGGTGATGGGGGCGAAGGGCGCGGTTGAGATTATTTTCAGGGCCGACATTAACGATCCCGCAAAGATCGCGGAGCGCACCAAGGAGTACGAGGAGCGGTTTCTCAATCCGTTTGTTGCGCAAGCTGCGCAGGCCGCGCGCGATGCGCCGCCGCGTGCCGTGCGGCATGATCACCTCGTCAAGATAGCCGCGTTGCGCCGCGACGAACGGATTGAGAAACCGTTCCTCGTATTCCTTGGTGCGTTCCGCGATCTTTGCGGGGTCGTTGATGTCGGCCCTGAAAATAATCTCAACCGCGCCCTTCGCC
>VFKO01000302.1 GCA_009885515.1 Rhodobiaceae bacterium
ACACCGCCATGACGTTCTCGGTCGAGACCGGCAGGAAGATCTCGCGCAACGATTTGCTCGCCAATCTGGTGGCCCTGCAGTACCGCCGCAACGACGCCAGCTTCACCCGTGGCGCCTTTCGGGTTCGCGGTGACACGGTGGAACTCTTCCCAGCCCACTACGAAGACAGCGCCTGGCGCATCACCCTGTTCGGCGATGAAGTCGAATCCATTCAGGAATTCGATCCGCTGACCGGACACAAGACCGGCGACCTCGAATCGATCAAAATCTATGCCAACTCGCACTACGTCACCCCGCGCCCGACCTTGAACCAGGCCATGAAAGGCATCAAAGACGAACTGCGCGTCCGCCTCGACGAACTGCAACGCGAAGGCAAACTGCTCGAAGCCCAGCGCATCGAACAGCGCACCGTGCTCGATCTTGAGATGATGGAAGCAACCGGCTCGTGCCCCGGCATCGAAAACTATTCGCGCTGGCTCACCGGCCGCAAACCGGGCGAACCGCCGCCAACCCTGTTCGAATACATCCCCGACAATGCCCTCGTCTTCGCCGACGAAAGCCATGTCACCATTCCGCAAATCGGCGGCATGTACCGCGGCGACTTCCGCCGCAAATTCACCTTGCAGGAGTACGGCTTCCGCCTGCCCTCGTGCATGGACAACCGGCCACTGAAATTCGAGGAATGGGACGCGATGCGCACCCAAACCGTCTGTGTTTCGGCGACGCCCGGCCCGTGGGAAATGGAACGTACCGGCGGCGTCTTCGTCGAGCAGGTGATCAGACCCACAGGCCTCATCGATCCGCCGGTCATCATCCGCCCCGTCGAACACCAGGTCGACGACCTCGTCGCCGAATGCAAGGAAGTGGCACTGAAAGGTTATCGCATCCTCGTCACCGTGCTGACGAAAAAGATGGCCGAGGACTTGACCGAATATCTGCACGACCAAAACATCCGCGTGCGCTACATGCACTCCGACATCGACACGCTGGAGCGCATCGAGATCATCCGCGATCTGCGCCTTGGCGCCTTCGACGTGCTCGTTGGCATCAATCTGCTGCGAGAGGGTCTCGACATTCCGGAATGCGCACTGGTCGCGATCCTCGACGCCGACAAGGAAGGCTTCTTGCGCTCAGAGACCTCGCTCGTGCAAACCATCGGCCGCGCCGCCCGCAACATCGACGGCCGCGTGATCCTTTACGCCGACAAGGAAACCAATTCGATCAAGCGCGCCATCGCCGAGACCTCACGCCGTAGAGCCCGCCAAGAC
>VFKO01000423.1 GCA_009885515.1 Rhodobiaceae bacterium
CGGAGGGTGGCGATGAACTTGGCCAGACCCTTTCTTGCGACTTTTGTGAACAAAGTTGACGTCAAAGGCCGCGTCTCGGTGCCGGCGAAGTTTCGTGAAATTCTTGAAGGGCAGGGGGTGCGGGCGGTGTTCGCGCGTGCGTCAACTTCAGGGCCTGCGATCGTGGCGGGCGGCCAGGACTGGATGGCACTGTTGCATGCCGACGTCGATGCGCATGACCCTTCAAGTGAGATCCATGATGATTTCGCCTATACCTTATTGGGCGATACGGTTGAGTTGAATCTGGATTCCGAAGGCCGGGTTGGATTTACTGACGAACTCATGCGCCATGCCGGGCTTGCAGAGTCGGCGGCCTTTGTTGGCATGGGCCATTATTTCGAAGTGTGGGAGCCGCAGGCCCTGGAGTTGCGCAAGATTCAGGCGCGCCGGGCGACGGCGGAGCGGCGCGGGCTGCTCAGGGCAAAGCCCGGCGTTGGCGCGCCATGAACGAGACCGTCCATCTTTCAGTGCTGCTGCCGGAGATCGTGGCCGCAATCAGCGCGCGCGACGGCGATGTCATTGTGGACGGCACGTTTGGCGGCGGTGGCTACACACGGGCAATCTTGCGATCAGCGCGCTGTTGCGTGTTTGGACTCGACCGCGACCCAATGGCGATCGAGCGCGGGAAAGAAGTTGTTAGGGAATTTCCAGGCAGGCTGACGCTCCTCAACGGGACGTTCGGTTCGATGCAGGATTTGCTTGCCTCGCAGGGAGTGGACGCGGTCGACGGGATCGTGCTGGACCTTGGCGTTTCTTCCGATCAGCTGGACCAGGCCGAGCGCGGTTTTTCGTTTCAGAACGATGGGCCGCTGGACATGCGAATGGGCAGCACCGGGATTTCGGCGGCAGGTATTGTCAACACCTATAGCGAACAGGCTTTAGCCGGAATTATCTATGTGTTCGGCGAAGAGGAAAAAGCAAACTCAGTCGCACGCGCCATTGTGGCGGCGCGCGTGAAGGGGCCGATTACGCGTACGGGCGAACTGGCCAGTTTGTGCGCTCGCTCGGCGGCGCGTCCGAAGCCCGGCATTCATCCGGCGACCCGCACATTTCAAGCATTGCGCATCTATGTGAATGACGAACTGGGCGAACTGGCACGCGGCCTGGCTGCGGCGGAAAATTTGCTGAAGCCCGGCGGGCGGTTGGCGGTCGTGTCGTTTCATTCGCTGGAAGACCGAATGGTCAAGCGCTTCCTGGCCGAGCGCACGGGACATGTTTCGC
>VFKO01000546.1 GCA_009885515.1 Rhodobiaceae bacterium
GCGCTGCAGCCGCGCCGGCGCCCCTCCGCTTCGGCCACAGCCATCAGCGCCCGCCCGTGCCCGCCACGGCGATGCGCCTCGTCGATCCACAACCACTTGATGAACAGCATCCCCGCCCAAGCCAACGCAGAGATGCCACCCTTGACCTCGCCATCATCAGTTTTCAGCGCGATCGCGAACTCCTCCCAATGCGCAGGCGAAAACTGCGCGTTGTAAGCATCAAGCCCTTTGTCAAGAACGCTGAGCGTATTTTTCGACGAAGGCGATTCGACGCTGATGGAAAACACCGTCATGGCGTGCGCTTGCCATTCAACAGAAACACGATGAACCCAAGCGTAAACGCCAGGTCGCCCGACGAAACAGAATAAGCCGAAAACGGAACCAGTCCCTGCAGAAAGGCTTGCGTAAACAGGACAACCACACCGCCTTTGCCGATAACGCCAAGCCAGACCAGCGGTCGGAATCGTTCCAGGTCCTGTGCCACAAACCCATACACTGCACCAAAGCAAACCACGAGCAGGCCGGTCATCCGGTGAAACATCAAGTCGGAAGGAACCGGCAACTCAAGCGTTCCCAGCATCACCTCGGGTGCCAGCAGCAGTGGCAGCCCGGCCACAAAATTGAAAAAGGCTGCCGCCCAGAAGAACACGCGCCAGTTCATGCTCACGCCTCCTTGCTCACGCGCACCAGGAGCTTTCCGGTATTGCCGCCTGTGAACAGCTTGCCCAGCGTCGTCACCGCGTTCTCAAGCCCCTCTGCCACATCGACCCGGTCCTTGACCTTGCCCGCCAGCACCCACTGCGCCATCTGCATCGCAAACTCGTCGAAACGGTGGATATAGTCGATGATGATGAAGCCCTCGACCCGCGCCCGCTTCATCAGGATATTGGTGAAATTATAGGGACCCGGAACGGGACCCGTGGCGTTGTACTGCGAGATCAGCCCGCACAGCACGATGCGTGCCTTCAGATTGATGTTGGCGAGCACTGCATCCAGAATCATACCGCCGGCATTCTCAAAATCGATGTCGATGCCTTGCGGACATTCACGTTTCAAGGCGCTCGCAACATCTTCTGTCTTGTAATTGATGCAGGCATCGAAGCCCAGATCCTTGACCACATAACGGCACTTGTCGTCCGAGCCCGCA
>VFKO01000014.1 GCA_009885515.1 Rhodobiaceae bacterium
CCGAGTCCATTATGGCTGGGCTGCCGACCGACAACGCAACTTTGGAAAATCAGATCCAGGTGTTGCGGTCGTGGTCGTTGGCGGAGCGTGTGATCCTGAAACTCAATTTACTGCGCGATGCGGAGTTTGGCGGCGGCCGGGAGCGATGGTCGGTTCTGAACCCGGGGTCATGGTTTGCTTCGGCTGCGGCCGAAAAGCTTATCGTTGCAAAGGGGGGGCCTGCGCCCACCGTTAGTCCAGGCGCGTTGAAACGCTTTGCCGGAAAATTGTCGGTTGCAACCCAAGGCCGCTCATCCGTCATCAAGGTGAGTTTTGACTCGCCCGACCGGAACAAGGCGGCGTTGATTGCCAATGCTGTGGCCGAACAATACACGATCGACCAGCTTGAAACGAAATTCGACGCCGCGAAAAAGACCACCGATTGGCTGAATGGCCGCCTGGGGCAGCTGGCAGAAAAAGTCCGCCTGTCAGAGAACGCCGTCGAGCAATACAAAGCCGACAACGATTTGACCGACGGGAAGGGCGGAAGCTCGCTCGCCAATGAGCAATTGTCGGACCTCAATGGGCAAATGGTGTTGGCACGTTCGAATTTGGCGGAGCAGGAGGCCAAGTTCCGGCAGGTCAACACGCTGTTCAAGCAAGGCAGCGGCGTAGATTCTTTGGCCGCGGTCATCAACTCGCCCCTGGTCTCGACGTTGCGTACGCAACAGGCTGAGCTTGTGCGCAAGGAAGCCGAACTGGGAACCAAGTATGGTGCCCGCCATCCGCAAATGGTGGCTTTGCAAGACGAGAAATTGAACCTCGACCTGAAGATTGAGGAAGAGGTCAAGCGCATCATTCGCAATCTTTCCAACGAGGTTTCTGTTGCGCGGGCGCGCTTGAAGTCGCTGGAAGAAAGCATGCGCGAGGTGCAGGGCACCGCCAACTCGCAGGGCCATGCCTCGGTCAAGTTGCGCGAGCTGGAACGCGAAGCGCAGGCCAATCGCACGCTGTATGAGACTTTTCAGTCCCGGTTCAAAGCGACCGAACAGAAGGATCAGATCCAGACGGCCGATGCGCGCGTGATCCAGAAGGCGTCGGTGCCCAGCGAGCCCAGCTTTCCCAACAAGACCATGATCATGGGTGTTTCGTTCGTGGGTTCGGCTGTGTTGGGATTCTTGCTGGCGCTGGTTTTGGAGCGGCTGGACAATGGCTTCCGAACCGGCATGGAGATCGAGCGGGTGCTGCGGCTGGCGAACCTGGCGGTCGTGCCTATGCTGCCGCGGGCGAAGGTTGTCGCGGATCGCATCGTGCACAAACCGCTGTCGGCGTTCAGTGAATCGATACGCTCGCTTTATTCGGCATTGCAGCTCTCCAACGTCGACCGGCCCCCGAAGGTTGTGTTGGTGACGTCTTCCATACCCAATGAGGGGAAAACATCCATCGCCGTAAGTCTGGGGCGGCTGGCGTCGAAATCCGGACAGCGGGTGATTTTGATCGACGCCGATTTACGGCATCCCAGCGTCGGAGCGCAGTTTTCGCCGCGGGCACCCGAAGCGGGTCTGGTTGAGGTTATCGCAGGCAAGCGCGCCCTGGAGGATGTTGTGCGCCGTGACCCGATATCGCCTCTGGTGTTTGTACCGGTGGCAGCACCTGCGGCCAATCCCGCCGACTTGCTGGCATCGCGATCGATGAAAGCCCTGATCAATTTTTTACGGGGACATTATGATTTGGTGATCATCGATGCGGCGCCGGTTCTGCCCGTCTCGGATACGCGGCTAATTGCGCGGCTGGCCGACAAAGTGATCTATGTTGTGCATTGGGATTCAACGCCGCGCGAAGCCGTTATGGGCGGGGTGAAATTATTGCGCGCGGCCAATGCCGACATTGCGGGTGTCGTGCTCAATCAAGCCGACATGCGCCGCCACGATCTCTATGGATATGGATACACGTCTTACGGCTATGGCAACAAGTACACGAGATACTACGCGGACTGAACCGCTGGCGGTGGGCCTGTTGGCAGCGGTCCTTGGAGCGGCGCTCATCGTCACTGCGGTGCCGCTGGCGATGCCGGCATGGCAATTTGCACAGTCCGAGCCGCGGTATCTGGATGTCGTGAGGGGCAAGCCAGCGGGCATGCTTGAGCTGGACGCGCTGACGCGTTCTCTCAGAGCGTCGTCATCGCGTGCGGATTTAAGCAGGGCTGCCTTTGTGCAAATGGTGGCGGCGCAACAGTTGGGGTTGAAGTCGTTCCGGGCGCTTTCGCGGCTTATGTCGGCGCGGCGCGATTTGCGTTTGGGGCTGGCTGTGGCACCTTC
>VFKO01000452.1 GCA_009885515.1 Rhodobiaceae bacterium
AGCCACCAGAACAATTCCAAGTGCGAAAGTCCCGGCGGCGGCACGAACACAAAATAGAAGCAGACACCCAACGGCACAGAACCAAGCAGCATCAACGGATGCCGCCTACCCCATTTGGAATGCAAATTGTCAGATATCGAGCCAATCCAGGGGTCCGCAATCGCATCAATGATGATGCTCAAACTAAGAGCAAGCGACACGAGAAGCGCATCGACACCCAATATTTGGCTGTAGAAAAGCAATACGAAAGTATGGAACACCCAGTTCTTGATCGTGTCCGGGATAGCACCCACGCCCTGCGCAAGCTTTACGCTCGTAGCCAGACGCCCGCCTCGTTCCTTACGGTGATAGGAAGGTAGGGCTTGCTCAACGTCCGGCATTCACAACTCTCCCAAAAACAATGACATAAGCATTAATATCAAGGACGTACCGCTTCCAGACGGGCCCACTCGGTCTCATAGTCAGCGTAGGAATGCTTGAGCGTTGCGTGATTGAGCAGAACCTCCGCCACTTGCCGTTTGCCTGTTCCATCAAATATCCGGGACCGCACCCAATAGGACTCGGTGCGCTTGCTTTCGGACAGAGCCACAATTTCGCGGCGGATCACATAGTCCTCACCTACAAACAAGGGACCATCAATCACTCGTATCTCTTGATCAGCAAACAACCCCACCGCCGGACCCTTAACCGGGAACCGCGCCTTTGCGTTCGAATATTCAGCCAACACGCTAGTCATCTCGAGCGGAATAATCGCACGGCCCCAAGGTGACGCCGAACTCGAATACCACGGCGAAGCTTCTGTGATCACTTCAAGCTTTTGCTTGAGCGAAAACGGATAGAGCGCGCCCATGTGTTGCTCCGTGTCCATACGAACACGCTCGTCCTCTGCACCCGTCATCCCAACTTTGAGCTTTTCAAGCACGACAAGCGCGCCTGCCGGACGCAATCCCGCCATGCGCTCTTCTAGCAGCGTTTGGGGATGCGAGGGACCAATACTTGCACTCGCCTCCAGCACAGGCGTGCCATCGGCCTTTTCCGCCCACACCCGCGTGGATGTCGCGCCAGGCTTGGGTATCTCGGCAAAGCCTCTCACGCTCTCGCCTTCAACAACCATGTTCTGATAATGCGCTGAGAAACATCCTCGCTCGAACCATGGCTGTCCCCACAATTGCGCGAGCAGCGGCGGGAACAGACTAAAATGGGTCGGGCCCTCAATAGGCCCGGCACGGAAGCCAAGCTTCTCTGCCATCTTGTCGTCGTGGATGGAGCTATGCCCACCATAGGCTTGATCGGCCAGCATTTGCCGTGGCTGTCGTAGCGGTCCACATATGAAAAGCGGTGTCGAAAAACTCATATCTGCCCCGTCAGCAAAAGCGGCCGAAACCCCGCAAAGCGCGGATCATGCCCAAGCAATCCTTCATTGCCAAACATAATGCAAACTGAAATACAGATTGCGATGATATTAAAGACAGGAGAACCGCCGTGGCTTCAAACCCGAAAACCAGTATGACCTTCGGATTCAATCCGTTGGACGAGCTCAATGATCTGCGCATGTCAGAGGGCGCGATGCCTTTGCTCAATAAAGCCCGTGCGTTCGTAACGGAAGTTGTCAACCCAATGTCCGAAAAATTCCACAAGCTCGGCGAAGGGCGCGCAGACCGGTGGAATTATGCACCGGGCCAACTTGAACTGCTTGATGGTGCAAAAGCGGAAGCAAAAAAACGAGGCCTCTGGAACTTCTTTCTTCCCAGTGCCGAAACAGGTGAGGGCCTCAAGAACCTCGACTACGCTTACATCGGCTTTGAACTGGGCAAGAACCCGCTGGCATCGGAATGCATGAACTGCTCGGCACCCGACACCGGCAACATGGAAGTGCTCGAGCGCGTTGGAACCCCTGAACAAAAAGAACGATGGCTAAAGCCGCTCCTCAACGGTGAAATCCGTTCAGCCTTTGCCATGACCGAACCTGACCGCGCTTCGTCCGACGCGCGCAACATTGGCATGAGCGCGGTCTTGACCGGCAAAGAATGGCTGATCAACGGCGAGAAATTCTACATCTCGGGTGCTGGCGATCCGCGCTGCAAAATCATGATCGTGATGGTCCAAACCAATCCCGACGCCCAATCACACCGCCAGCAGTCACAAATCCTCGTGCCCATGGATGCCCCTGGCGTAAAAGTGCTCGGCCCCATGACAGTGTTTGGCGAAGACGACGCGCCACACGGCCACATGCACATCCAGTTCGACAACGTGCGCGTGCCTCAGGAAAACATTTTGTTGGGCGAAGGCCGTGGCTTCGAAATTTCGCAATTGCGATTGGGCCCGGGCCGCATCCATCACTGCATGCGCTCGATCGGCCAGGCCGAACGCGCCCTCGACCTGATGATCTCACGCGGCGTATCGCGCCAGGCCTTCGGCAAGTCGCTGGCGACATTGGGCGGCAATATGGAGATCATCTCCCGCGCCCGCATCGACATCGAAGCGATGCGTCTCATGGTGTTGAAAGCAGCCAAAGCCATGGACACGCTTGGCAACCGCGAAGCGCGCATTTGGCTTCACATGGTCAAAGCCATGGTACCCGAGCGCGTGTGCGAGATCATCGACCAGGCGATCCAGATGCACGGCGCCGCCGGCGTCTCGCAATGGACCCCCCTTGCCCGCATGTACACAGGCATGCGCACACTGCGCATCGCCGACGGACCGGACGAAGTTCATCACCTCGTTGTCGGCCGCAACGAAATCGGCCGCTTCGCCGCTCAAGGCGAAGACCCAACGTCGGCGGCGGTATGGCGCCGCTAGAGAACCAATAAGTAAGGGGCCAGCAACGCGGCCCCCACTTGCGCCTTTTCCTGACAAGGAACGGCGAATATCTCGACTCAACAAAATTCCGACGCGGCGCAACATCACATCACGCGCAATCGTCATGCGCGCGAGAAGCATAGGATCGAAGCCTACCCCATTCCCCCAAACGGGTCTAACGCAGCCGAAATCCCGCCCCCGGCGTAACGATATTTGCGCGGTGAGCCGCGTACCAGCCACACAGAATCTCACCAAGCCATCTGCAACCCGAGCTGCGCCCCACCAGAATGGCTGAACGCCCTTCGACAAACTATGCGGCTATCCTAGATGGCCGGGGTCCGTTGCCACACACCCGGCCATGACGATGTTGGTACGGTCTGGGGTTTGAAGTTCAGGCCGTTGGTATAAAACCCTCTACCCAAACACCAACCCCTCAAACCTCCCCGTGTTCCGCCACTTGTCGAGATACTTGAAATACGCGGCAGCACCTCCCGGATAGCCAACATAGTACTTGGCCTGCGGACCACGATCCTGTCCCTCATTATTGTAGTAGCCCGGCGTGCACTCTTGGCTGCCCAGCATCAGCCCGGGCCCCGACAATAACAAATCGACCCATGCCTCTTCGGCTCCACGGTCGAGCTCCACGCGCGACTTACCATGCGCCACCGCATGCTTCACAATCATGGCAATCGTGCGTCCGGACTCCGTCAGATTGTGAGGCACATTCGAAATAAGATTGGCACCTTGTGTCGGCTGCTGAATGAACAAATTCGGGAACGAATGCACATGGCAACCGTGCAATGTGCGCATGCCATTCGCCCAATACTCCGACAGCCGCACCCCGCCGCGCCCCTTCGGATCGAAGCCCGAGCGGCGCTCGAAAGGTGTCCCCACCTCAAAACCAGAGGCATAGATGACGCAGTCGACCTCATATTCGCGGCCAGCAACCACAACGCCCTTTTCAGTGATGCGTTCCACACCCTTGCCATCCGTATCGACAAGCTTGGTGCTGGGATTGTTGAATGCTTGCAGGTACTCATCGTGGAAGCACGGACGCTTGCAGAGCTGGCGATACCAGGCCTTCAGCTTCTCCGCCGTCTCTCGGTCTCGCACCACTTGCTCTGCCCGCGCACGGATTTCTTCCATCTTCTCAAAATCAGATTCTTCATAGGCCGCCAGCATCCCCATCGGCGTGCGCTGCTCAGGCGGCAACTCGAAAATCTTCGAGCGAATGCGCCGCGACAAATCCGTCCAGCCATCTTGCACCAGGTCAACATCGGTACCAGCTCCAGCAGACTGATTGGCCGTGAAGTTCTCAAGCCAACGCTGCTGCCAACCCGGCGTCGAGATCTCAGAAAACCAGTCTGGATCGATCGCACGGTTATCCCGCACATCAACAGACGAGGGCGTACGCTGACACACATAAAGCGCCTTGCACGCGCGCGAGAGATGCGGCACGCACTGAACCGCCGTCGCTCCCGTACCAATGATCGCAACCCGCTTGTCCTTGAGCTTCTCCATCAGCGCGCCGGAAGGATCGCCGCCCGTATAGCCATAGTCCCAGCGGCTGGTGTGGAAAGAGTGTCCCTTGAAACTCTCGATTCCAGCGATCCCTGGAAGCTTGGGCACATGCAAAGGTCCCGTGCCCATCCCCAGAAACTGAGCCGTGAATTCATCCCCGCGATTGGTGCGAATGATCCACCGCGAATGCGCCTCGTCCCATTCCAGATCCGTCACGATCGTGTGAAAGAGCGCGTCCTGATAAAGATTGAACTTCTGCGCAATCCGATAACATTGCTCGAGGATCTCAGGCGCATGTGCATATTTTTCGGACGGCATATGTCTTGTCTCTTCCAACAGGGGCAAGTAAATCATTGAAGCCGTATCGCACTGAGCACCCGGATAGCGGTTCCAATACCAAGTACCGCCAAAGTCGCCGCCCTTCTCAATAATCCTGACACTCTCGATCCCGGCCTCTTTCAGCCGCGCTCCTGTCACAAGTCCTGAGAAGCCGCCGCCGATAAAGGCAAACGTTACATGATCGCGCTTGGGCTCGCGAGGTGTTATGGGCGTGTAGGGGTCATCAAGATAGTGCGCGTACTGACCCGCAATCTCGAAATATTGCTCATTACCGTCCTGCCTTATGCGCTTGTCGCGCTCTTCACGATATTTCCTCCGCAGCGCTTCGGCATCAAACTTCGGACGGGGCTTGCTCTCGCTTTGCATAGACATAAAAAGTCCTCAAGTGGAAATAGCTGGATGCCAGCATATAACCACGCCCACAGCGTTTCGCCATAACCCAATGCAAGTAATTTCGGTGACAGTGAAATTAAATTACGCGCCGCCGCCTCAGGCGGACCCAACATGGTCCGCCTGAAGGTTATGGAGGCTCTGCTCGGCGGCCTTCTCGACTTTGACCGCCTGGCCAAACGCAAATTGTCAGGCGCCGAACAGCGACATCACTGCGCCGACAAACCCGCCGGCGAACAGCAGCAATACCGCGATCGCTTGTATCATAAAGCCCATCGAACGCTGCTCGGCTGCCAACGTATAGCCGTGCGCATACATGTACCGGCCCACGATCCAAACCAGCCCAAGGATTGCGGCAACCCGCCCATCCCAGTAATTCGCAAATATCCAGAGGCAAGCCAGGAATATCGGCAACCATTCAAGCGTATTCATCTGCACGCGGAACACGCGTTCGAAATCGGGGTTGCCGGTCGTTGCGGGCGCAGGCACCTTATACTTGCGCCGGGCATTGCCCACCATCAGTCCGGTCCAGAAATAAAACAGCAACGCTGCAAGCGTGACGAGTACGGGCCAAGCCGACATTGGAGAATTCCTCTCTCTTGAGAGCCGCATACACCGCACGTTTTGCCCGGAGTAGCGACTCACTAAGAGATAGGCTAAATGTCTAAACTCGGAATAAGGGGGATAACATGTCACTACCGGCAGAAAAACAGGCGTGGTCGGGCCGATTCGCTTTCTTGATGGCGACTGTGGGTTCGGCTGTGGGTCTGGGAAGCATTTGGAAGTTTCCCTACATGGTGGGTGCAAATGGGGGCAGTGCCTTTCTGTTTGCCTATCTTGCTGCCCTGGTGATCTTGATCCTGCCGCTCATGATCGGCGAATTTGTTATTGGCCGTAGAGGTGGGATGGGTGCCGTCGGCAGCATCGCAACAGTCGCACGCGAAAGCGGAGCTTCGGGCCTGTGGTCGGCCGTGGGTGCCTGGGGTGTTCTGACCGGATTTCTCATCTTGAGTTTCTATTCGGTGATCGGCGGTTGGACCGTCGCATACATTCCTCAAGCCCTGTCCAATGCGTTCCAGGGCCAATCACCCCAAGCTATCGGCGCGCAGTTTTCGCGCATGCTGGCCGATCCCATCGGATTGACGTTTCACCATGCGATCTTCATGGCGCTGACTGCGGTCGTGGTCGCGCGCGGCGTCAGCGAAGGTATCGAGCGCGCGGTGACGGTGCTCATGCCCCTGATGTTCGCCATCCTGATCGGCCTGGTATTTTACGCCTATGCGACTGCGGACATGGGACGCGCATTCGAGTTTTTCTTCAAGCCCGATTTCACCAAGCTAACGCCCGAGGTCGTTTTGAGCGCGATAGGGCTTGGGTTCTTTTCCATCGGTACGGGCATCGGTGCAATGATCACCTATGCCGCGTACGCGCCCCGCGACATCAACCTCGGCGTGGCCGCTATCTTTACAATAGCGGCCGACACCTTCGCCTCGTTCCTTGCGGCGTTCGCAATTTTTCCTTTGGTGTTCGCCTATGGCCTGAACCCCGGCGAAGGCGCAGGCCTGATGTTTACAACCTTGCCCATCGCCTTTGGCCAGATGCCGGGCGGCGCCTTTGTCGGCGCGGCGTTTTTCCTGTTGTTAGTAGTGTCAGCCCTGGCTTCGGCAATCTCGCTACTTGAGTTGGTCGTGGCCTGGGCAACCGATACACTCAAGGTCAGCCGGCCAGCAGCGGCGTATGCCACTGCCTTTGTGTGCTGGGTCATCGGCATTGGCACAGTCCTGTCCTTCAACCACTGGAGCACATGGTATCCGCTTGAGGGGTTGCCCACCTTCTCGAACAAATCATTTTTCGATGTCGTCGACTATCTCACGTCCAACATCATGCTGCCGCTGGGCGGTATTTTCCTGG
>VFKO01000229.1 GCA_009885515.1 Rhodobiaceae bacterium
AGTTCAAAACGATACGTCGCGTCGTTGCATATTTCTCACGTCGCGCGTCAACGTTGAATCTTAACGCATTCTGGCCGGTGGATAACACTGCGAATCAGTTATCTCAGTCGCATGAGCAAAGCATTGGGGAATTTTATTCGGTTCATGTTCGGCGGCAAACGTCCGTTACCGGCGTCCGCTGCCGTCATGGTTGGGGCAGGGCAACGAGATACCGGCGAGGCACCAGGCGCCTCCATCGATCTGTTGCGCCGCGCAATGGATGCAGCCTCCGAGCCGCTTCCTGAGGCTGAGCAGCCGCTAGCGCATGTGCCCGAACCTGAGCCGGAAATGGCGCTTGATCCAATTCCCTCATTATTTCTCCAAGGCCAGATCACTGAGGAACCCGCCGCAGTCCGCGAAGAAGCGCCTGTTGAGGAGCTTGTGTCGGCAGATGCATGGCTCATGCAGGAATGGGTCGAGATCGAGCTCACAGACGAATCAGCGCCATCGCTCCTCGACGAGGTTCAATCTGCCAGTCTGGCGCCGGTGGAAGCGGCGGCCGCCACGCCTGAAGAAGAAACTTTTGTCGACCCCGAACGAGAGGCTCTCGTTGAAGCGGCCTTTGAACTTGCCAGAGAGTTGCTTGACGAGACTGTTTCCGATGTGCCGGAACCAATTGACGAAACAGCATTACCCGAACCAGAGCTTGTTACCGGGCCGGTCAGCGAGCCTGTGGCAGCAAGCGTTCCTCCAAAGAAGCCGGCAAAGAAGGCGGCACCCGCCAAAAAGAAAGCAACCACTGTTAAACGCAAGAAGGCCGCACCCGAGGCGGACCGTCCAGCGCTGCCGGACGATGCAGTGTATTTGACCGACGCCGTTGTCTGGAGCCAATGCGGATCGTGGCGCGAGTTCTGGCTTCCGCCGACTGACGCCAACTCATCGCAGCGCGTCGATGACTTTCGCGCGATGGCAGCCGCAGGCAGGCTGACGATCTGGGGCCTTGCCGCAGACAGCCAAACATGGACCGCGATCGAGCCCACGCATTGGCAGACGAACGGTTTCGATCCGCTCTCGTTCCTCGCCGGGCGCGAAAACACGTTTACCGAAACCAGGCCTGCAACGACGAAAACCAGGAAAGCCGCAGCACCGTTGAAATACTCGA
>VFKO01000522.1 GCA_009885515.1 Rhodobiaceae bacterium
CCGCTTCAGCGGCTTGATCTGCGTGAACTTTGCCTCCCAAAAGCGCAGCACGTGTTGCGGCACATCAAGCCCCTCCGACACTTCGGAGATCGTACGGAAAGCATCGTGTGCTTTTTGAATTCGATGTACGTCGCTCATTTCGTCCCGCCATTTGGAGTGCTGACGGCGTCTCCAGCCAGCCCCTCGTTGATCATTGCCTTCAAAACGTGACTGGCCCTGAAAACCAGCACACGGCGCGGACTGATCGGCACTTCTTCGCCCGTTTTCGGATTGCGCCCGATTCGCCCGCCCTTGGAGCGTACGGCAAACGTGCCGAAAGACGAGAGCTTGACCACCTCACCACGGATCAAACGTGCGGAAACTTCTTCGAGCACCCGGTCGACCAGATCGGCCGACTCGTTGCGCGACAGGCCGACCTGCGCATAAACCGCTTCGGCCAGGTTATGCCGGGTCAAAGTCTCGCTCACTGGGGCCTCCGCTGTTGCCGAGTCACTTGGCGACTCAACATGGGTCAAGGTAGGTCCCACACGAAATGCCGTCAATATCAGCGAGATAGCCGGCAATTCTACCAGCGGATCAGCGCCGAACCCCAAGTAAAGGCGCACCCATCGCTTCAACTGTGACTATTGCTTCCAATCATTGCCAGGCATAATTCGGCGCATGAACTCGTCGAACAGCGGCACCGTAAACGCAGTGTCACCGTGGCTCGGACTCCAAATCATGCCCTTCGCGATCAATTGACTTCGTGTTGGGCCAAGCGACGTGACCTCCCGCTTAAGTTGATCCGCAATATCACCGGAGCGGTGCGGACCCGGCCCAAGCTCGGCCATTGCGCGCAAATATTTTTTTTCAAGCGGCGTCAGACGATCAAAGCGTACCCGAAAGAAGCTTTCATCCAAAGCCGCAATGGCGCTTTGCGAGGCCTGCTCGACATCTCGCAATGTTATCGGCGACGCCACCGCCGCGTCCCATGCATGTTTGCCCCATTCCTGGAGGAAATAGGGATAGCCATGCGTTTCTTGAACGATGCGTTGCAACGCGTCGTCGTTCACCTTTGCGCCTTGATCAAGGGCGGGCTTGGCAATGGCGATACGTGCTGCCTCCGGCGAAAGCGGGCCAATTTGAGGAAAATTGAACAAGCGCTCCGCGTATGATTTCGCCCGGCCCATTCGTCCAGGCAATTGAGGCAAGCCAGCGCCCACGAGCACCACAGGCAAACTGCGCTGCGCGGTGCGATGGAGTGCCGTGATCAGCGCGGCCAGTTCCTCCTCCTCGACGTATTGAAGTTCGTCGATAAAGATGGCCAGAACCGTGCCTGCCTTCTTCGCTGCTGCGCCAGCCACCTCCAACAGCGCCTGCAAGTCGTGTTCAAGATCTCCGTTGTCCGCCAGCCCTGGCTCCGGCTCGAAATCAAACCCGACCTCGATGTCCTGATATTTCAGTTTGAGTGCCTTAGCAAAGCCAGCAAGTCCGCGCAGCGCGCGTTGAGCAAGTTCCTTCGCCGCCGCATTTCGCGAGAGCCGCAAGAGGGCTTGGCGCAACTGAGGCGCCAAAATGGCGGGTAGAGACCGGCTCTCAGGAGCTTCCACGCGAATGGTTTGGATACCGGATGCTTCCGCATCGTCACGCATCCGGTCGAGCAAGACCGTCTTGCCGACTCCACGCAACCCAACCATCAGAATGCTTTTGTTTGGACGTCCCGCTCGCACCCGTTCCAGGGCAATTCGGACCGATTCTCGCAATTCGTCGCGTCCCGCCAATTCCGGAGGTGGGGTGCCTGCGCCAGGCGCGTAGGGGTTTTTGATAGGGTCCATTGGTATCGTTTATACCAAGTTTATTTATTTTACAATAAAAACATAAACTAAATAAACTACATCAAACTCCTACCAGCGGATCAGCGCCGAACCCCAGGTGAAGCCCCCACCCATCGCCTCAATCAGGACGAGGTGGCCGGGTTTGATGCGCCCGTCTTTGATGGCGGTAACCAGCGCCAACGGCACAGAGGCCGCCGAGGTATTCGCGTGGTGTGCCACCGTCGACACAACGCGCGAGGGATGCACGCCGACTTTGCGCGCGGTTGCGTCCAAAATGCGCTGATTGGCCTGATGCGGCACAAACCAGTCTATATCCTGCGCAGTCAACCCGCAGGCGCTGAGAGATGCATCGATGGCTTCCGACATTTTCGTCACCGCTTGGCGAAAAACTTCCTTTCCTTCCATGCGCAAGACACCCGTCGTCCTGGTCTTCGACGGACCGCCATCGACATAAAGCAAATCGTGATGACGTCCGTCGGAAAATAAGTGCGTCGTCAAGACCCCGCGGTCGGCTTGAGTGCCTTCGCCCCGCCCCGCCGAAAGCACCAGTGCCCCGGCGCCGTCACCGAACAACACCGATGTCGTGCGATCGCTCCAATCGAGAATCCTGGAAAAAGTCTCCGCCCCGATGACGAGACAATTCTTCGCCTGCCCCACCTTGATGAAATTATCGGCAACCGCCAGCGCATACACAAAGCCAGAGCACACCGCCTGCACGTCAAAGGCCGCACCGCGCGTCATGCCAAGCCGCGCTTGCACGGTGGTGGCCGTCGCCGGAAACGTTTCGTCCGGTGTTGCCGTTGCCAGCACAATCAGATCGATGGCATTGGCGTTCAAATTCGCCGAGCGCAATGCCTCTTGCGCCGCTGCAATTGCCATATCGGAAGTGTATTCGCCATCCGCAGCAATGCGGCGCTCGTGGATACCCGTGCGTTCACGAATCCATTCGTCGCTTGTGTCCAGCTGCGTCGCCAGCTCCTGATTGGTGACCGTGCGCGCCGGAAGGTAAGCCCCGGCACCCGCCACCACTGACCGGATAACACTCATCAGGACGCAACCGCATCAACCGCGGCGGATGCTTCGCTCGCAGCTTCAGGCTTGGAGCCGTCCAATGCAGATGCCGATGCCGGCAAATGAGACATGGCGTCGGCGACACGTTGAACGAAATCGCTGCCGCCCATCTCCACGGCAAGGTCGATGGCGGTTGCAAATCCAAGGCCGTCGGTGCTGCCGTGGCTTTTCACGACCACCCCGTTCAATCCCAAAAACACACCGCCATTGACCGCCCGCGGATCAAGCTTTTTGCGCAACACGTCAAAGCCGGACTTCGAGAAAAAATACCCGATGCGCGACAAGAACGAGCGCGCCATCGCCGAACGGATATAATGCCCGATCAGCCGTGCCGTGCCTTCCGCCGTTTTCAAGGCAATGTTGCCGGTAAAACCCGAAGTCACGACGACGTCGACCGTGCCCGCACTGATATCGTCACCCTCGACAAAGCCATGAAAGCGCATGGGCAGTCCGGAACTGCGCAAAGCCACCGCCGCAGCCTTGACCGCTTCGTTGCCTTTCATTTCTTCCGAGCCAACATTCAGCA
>VFKO01000494.1 GCA_009885515.1 Rhodobiaceae bacterium
CGAAGAGGTATTGGCTGTCGTGGGGGCCGGGGGAGGCTTCGGGGTGGTATTGCACGGAGAAGACCGGGCGGCCCTCGAGTTCGAGTCCGCAATTTGTGCCGTCGAAGAGCGAGATGTGGGTTTGCTGGACGCCCTTTGGAAGCGTCGCGGTGTCGACGGTGAAGCCGTGGTTCATTGAGACGATTTCGACTTTGCCGGTGGCGAGGTCTTTGACCGGGTGGTTGGCGCCGTGGTGGCCTTGGCTCATCTTTTTTGTTTTGGCGCCGAGTGCAAGGGCCAGCATTTGGTGGCCCAGGCAGATTCCGAAAACGGGCATGCCTGCATCGACGAGTTTGCGGATGACGGGGCCTGCGTAGACGACGGTTGCCGCGGGATCGCCGGGGCCGTTGGAAAGGACCACGCCATCGGGCTTGAGACGTGCGATGTTGTCGTAGCTGGTGTGTGCGGGCACGACGGTGAGCTTCGCGCCGATCGACGTTAGCGAGCGCAGGATGTTGCGCTTCACGCCATAGTCGATGACGACGATATTGAAGCGTGGCTTGGTCAGTGCGCCATAGCCGTTGCCCCAGGTCCAGCGCGTTTCGTCGAGCGTCCATTGCTGGCGCGCCGTCACGTCTTTTGCCAGGTCCATGCCTTCAAGTCCGGGCCAGGCGGCGGCTTCGCGTTTGAGGGCGGCAAAGTCGAATGTGCCGGTGGGATCGTGGGCGATGACGCCGTTGGGCATGCCATTCTCGCGGATCAAGCGCGTCAGGCGGCGGGTGTCGATGCCGGCGAGGCCCACGATCCTGTTGCGCTTGAGCCAGATGTCGAGATGTTGCGCGTTGCGATAGTTCGAGGGGCCGGTGATGGCGGCTTTGACGATCAGACCGCGGGCCGCGGGCGTGACCGTTTCGATGTCTTCGGTGTTGGTGCCGGTGTTGCCGATATGGGGAAAGGTGAAGCAGACGATCTGCGCGGCGTAGGAAGGGTCGGTCAGGATTTCCTGATAGCCCGTCATTGCCGTGTTGAAGCAGACTTCGCCTACGGCTTGGCCGGTGGCGCCAAAGCCTTCGCCTTCGAAAACGGTGCCGTCGGCGAGCACAAGCGCACTCGTGATTCGTCGCCGCGAAGGGGTGGAACCCATCTCGCGGGGGCTTGTGGCAGTCTCGGTCATTTTCGAAAGCTCTTGGGTTTGCGGGATTTTGGCTGTCGGCGCCCCACAAAACTGACGGACCATATGGGAGGGAGTTTGCCCGCGTCAAGAAAAGCCGGTGCTGCCGTCCACAAGGCAGAAGGTCTTTTTGGGTCAAAGGGTTGGGTGAGAGCGGAAGGGCGTTGTATGCTCAAGCGCGACGATATGGATATGAGGATAAGATGCTAAGGGACAAATTCAGCGAGGCCCTGAAGGATGCCATGCGGGCCAAGGATCAACGGCGCGTAGGTACGCTGCGCCTGGTTCTGGCGGCCCTGAAGGACAAAGACATTGAGGCGCGTGGTCTGGGCCGCGAGGCTTCGAGCGATGACGAGATCATGGGCTTGCTGCAAAAAATGATCAAGCAGCGCAATGATTCGATCGAAGCCTTCGACAAAGCCGGCCGGGCCGATCTGGTGGCGCAAGAGAGCGAAGAGAAAGCCATCATCGAGGCCTATCTGCCGCAACAGATGAGCGCCGATGATGTGCGCGCGGCGGTCAAGGCTGCCGTGGTGGCGACGGGTGCGGCGTCGGTGAAGGACATGGGAAGAGTCATGGCGGAGTTGAAGGGCAAGTTCGCGGGCAAGATGGATTTTTCGAAGGCGAACGGGGTCGTGAAAGAGATGCTGAGCCCGCCGCCGGCATGACAGCGTGCTTTGCGAAATGAGTCCCGGGTCTCCTTCGCATTTGCTTCGTAGCCCGGGATGACAGGTTTCAAGGCATGCGATTCACCCCGCGATTTCTGGAAGAGCTGCGCGACCGGTTGCGGATCACGGAGTATGTGGGGCGTCGGGTCAAGCTGATCCGGCGTGGGCGCAACTTTGTGGGACTGTGTCCCTTTCACAACGAAAAGTCGCCGTCGTTTTCAGTCTCTGAGGAAAAGGGATTTTATCACTGTTTCGGCTGCAGCGAGAGTGGCGGCGTCATCGACTTCGTGATGAAAACCGAAGGCCTGTCATTTCCAGAGGCGGTTGAAAGGCTTGCGGTTGATGCTGGTATGGAGTTGCCGGCGCGTCAGGCGCACGATGAAGAGCGCGAGAAAGCGCGGCGCTCGCTTTATGAAATCATGGAACTTGCGGCGGTGTTTTTCGAAGCGGAGCTGAAAGGGCCGCGCGGCGCGAAGGCGCGCGCGTATCTGGATGGGCGGCAACTGACGGGTGTTGCGGTTGCGCCGTTTCGCTTGGGTTTTTCGCCGGAGTCGCGCAGCGCCTTGAAAGAGCATCTGGTGGGCAATGGCGTGCTGGCGGAGGATATGATCGAAGCGGGCTTGCTGGTTGTGCCTGATGACGGCTCCGAGCCATATGACCGCTTTCGTGGGCGGACGATGTTTCCCATCATCGATGCGCGCGGGCGGGTGATCGCCTTTGGCGGGCGCACGCTCGATCCTGAGGGCAAACCGAAATATCTGAACTCGCCAGAGACGCCGTTGTTCAAGAAAAGCACGGTGCTGTTCAATTTTGGCCCGGCGCGAAAGGCTGCCAGCCAAGATGGAATGCTGGTGGCGGTCGAAGGCTATGTCGATGTGATAGCGCTGGTGGCCGCCGGGTTTGAGGGTGCGGTTGCGCCCTTGGGTACCGCGCTGACGGAAGATCATCTGGAGATGATGTGGCGGGTCGTGCCTGAACCGATCCTGTGCTTCGACGGCGATGCAGCGGGGATTAAAGCGGCACAGCGTGGGGTCGATTTGGCTCTGCCGATGCTGGAGCCAGGGCAATCCTTGAAATTGGCGTTGCTACCGGGCGGGCAAGATCCAGATGACTTGATCCGAGCAGCCGGATCGACGGCGATGAGGATGGTGCTGGATGAAGCGCTGCCGCTATCCGAGATGCTGTGGCGGCGCGAGATTGAGAGTGCGGATTTGGCGACACCTGAACGGCGGGCTGGTGCCGAAGCTAATTTGCTGCGTCATGTGGATTCCATCCGGGAACCCAAAGTTCGCGACCATTACCGGACGATGATGCGAGAAAGGCTGAAAGCCCTGTTTACGCCGGTGGCAATGAACAAGGGGCCCGGCTTCCAATCGCGTCGTGACACGCGCTCGGCCCAACGGGGCGGCCAATTTCGTCCACAGTTTCCGGGCGAGCGGCCGGGTGCCAGGCCGCAATGGATTCCTCCCGTTTCCGAGGCTCTGCGGCGATCAGCGGCAGGGCGGGGCTTGTCGCACACTGACAAACCTTCAGGACTGGCGGAAGAAGCGTTGATTTTTGCCATCCTGACCCACCCGTTCCTCTTGGATAGTTTCGCAGAAGCCCTGGCAACGCTTACGATTTCCGAGCCAAAACTTGACAAACTGAGACGTGAACTCCTACATGCCGCATCTTTGGATCAAACCCTTGACAGTCATGGCCTTCGCGACCACCTCAGGCAAC
>VFKO01000418.1 GCA_009885515.1 Rhodobiaceae bacterium
CACCTTACCCTTGCGTGCCATCACTTCCTGCATGTTCGAAATCGTCTTGTCGAACAAACTGTCATAAGGGGCGATCACGACCACGGGGACAGTTTCATCGATCAGCGCGATCGGCCCGTGTTTCATCTCGCCTGCCGCATAGCCCTCGGCATGAATGTAGGAAATTTCCTTCAGCTTCAATGCCCCTTCCAGAGCAATCGGGTAAGACAGGCCCCGCCCCAGATAGAGCACGTCGCGCGCCTTCGCTAGTTCATGCGCCAGCGCCTGGTAAATCGAATCTTGCGCCAACAGCGAGATCATGTGACGCGGCACTTCCATCAAGGTTCGCGTCAACCGGATCTCAGCGTCGCGCGAAATCGTATTGCGCGCCCGGCCCGCGGCAGTGGCAAGCGCCGCCAGCACCGCCAACTGACAAGTAAAGGCCTTGGTCGAAGCGACGCCAATTTCAGGGCCGGCATGGGTCGGAAACACAATTTCGGACTCGCGCGCAATCGACGATCCGGCGACGTTTAAAACCGATGCTATATGCTGCCCATGCTCCTTGCAATAGCGCAAGGCAGCAAGCGTATCGGCGGTCTCGCCCGATTGCGAAACGAACAGCGCCAAACCGCCACGCGGCAAAGGCGCCTCACGATAACGGAACTCCGAAGCCACATCGATCTCGACTGGCATGCGGGCAATACTTTCAAACCAGTATTTGCCAACCAGCGTCGCAAACGAAGCCGTTCCGCAGGCAATCATCGTCATCTTTGGCAGATTGGCAAAATCGAATGGCATCTTGGGCAACGATACCGATTGTGTCGCCGCATTGATCACCGTGTTCAGCGTGTTGCCCACCACTTCCGGTTGCTCAAAAATCTCCTTCGCCATGAAATGGCGATGCGCACCCTTATCAACCAGGCTCGCCGACACACTGGTGATCTGGATTTCGCGATTGACAGGCCGGTCCAGCGCATCGTAAATCGCCACACTGTCGGCCTTCACCACCGCCAAGTCGCCGTCTTCCAGATAGGCAACTCTGTTCGTCAGTGGCGCCAGCGCAAACGCATCCGAACCCAGGAACATCTCCTTCTGGCCATACCCAACAGCCAGCGGCGGTCCTTGGCGGGCACCGATCATCAGCCCATCTTCGCCGGTGAAAATCATCGCTAGCGCATACGCACCCTTCAGCCGCTTGATCGCTGCCGACGCTGCCTTTTCAGGCGACAGACCTTGGTTAAGATATTCCGTGATCAGATGCACCGACACTTCGGTGTCGGTCTCGGTATGAAATTTGTGTCCCTTCTTTTCAAGTTCTGTCCGCAACTCGTGAAAGTTTTCGATGATCCCATTGTGCACAACCGCCACCCGGTCAGAAACATGAGGATGCGCATTGGTTTCATTGGGAACACCATGCGTGGCCCAGCGCGTATGTCCGATGCCCGTCGAACCCGGTAACGGCGTTTCGCGTAAAACTTTATCCAGCCCCGACAATTTACCTGGCGCCCGCCGCCGCTCGATCCGGCCCTTGACCAGCGTCGCAATGCCCGCCGAGTCGTAACCGCGATACTCAAGCCGCTTCAGGCTCTCCAGAATGGTAAGCGCCGCATCTTCCCGGCCGGCGATCCCGACAATTCCACACATGCCAGACTACTCCTTCGGTTTCTTCTTGGCCGCCAGCTTGCGGGCGCGAAACGCTTTCGCATAATCGTCAATCTGCCGCTGCTCATTGCGTTCAATCGCCAACGCATGCGCTTCAACAGCCTTGCTGATCACACTGCCAGCACCCACCATCGCGCCGTCACCGATTTTTACCGGCGCCACCAGCGCCGTGTTCGATCCGATGAAAACGTCGGCGCCAATGTCGGTGAAGTGCTTGTTAAACCCGTCGTAATTGCAGGTAATCGTACCAGCCCCGATGTTCGAACGCGCGCCGACCCGCGCGTCCCCGATATAGGCCAGATGGTTTGCCTTTGCCCCATCCTCGATCACCGACTTCTTCACTTCGACAAAATTACCAATATGAACATCGCGCCCGATCATGGCCCCCGGCCGCAGCCTCGCGTAGGGTCCGATGATCGCACCTTCTTTAATCGTGCAGTCTTCAAAGTGACAAAACGGTTTGATCGTCACATTGTCGGCGATCACAACCTTGGGCCCAAAAACCACATTCGGGCCCACCAGGACATCGCGGCCCAGCTTCGTATCCATGCTGAACCAAACCGTATCGGGATCAGTCAGTGTCACGCCATCCAGCATCGCCCGCTCACGCAAGCGCCGCTGCATGATCGCTTCGGCCTGCGCCAGCGCCAACCGGTGATCGACGCCCATCACCTCGTCGGCAGAAGCTTCCGCCGCCACAACCCGCAAGCCTTGCGCCCGCGCGATCGCCACAATTTCGGTCAGATAGTACTCGCCCTGCGCGTTGGCATTGCCGACCCGATCCAGCAACTCAAACAGGTATCGCCCCTCAACAATCATGATCCCGGAATTGCA
>VFKO01000426.1 GCA_009885515.1 Rhodobiaceae bacterium
CAACACGACCAAGGCTGTGACCAAGGGCTACGCCATTGGCTCGGCAGGCCTGGGGGCGCTGGTGCTCTTTGCGGCGTACACCTCGGATTTGGGCTTCTTTATCAAGAATTCCGAGACCTATCCGTTTTTCAAAGATGTCTCGGTGTCTTTCAGCTTGGTGAGTCCGTGGGTTGTGATTGGTCTGTTCCTAGGAGGCATGCTGCCGTACCTGTTCGGTGCAATGGCTATGACCGCTGTGGGGCGCGCGGCTGGCGCGGTCGTGGAAGAAGTGCGGCGTCAGTTCAAGGAAAAGCCCGGCATCATGAAAGGCACGGAGAAACCTGACTATGGCCGTGCTGTGGACATGCTGACCAAAGCTGCAATCGGCGAGATGATCATACCGTCGCTGTTGCCGGTGTTGTCACCTATTGTGCTGTTCCTTGGCGTTTGGATGATTGCCGGAAAGGGTGCCGCATTATCGGCCGTTGGCGCTATGCTGATGGGCGTGATCGTGAACGGATTGTTTGTTGCGATCTCGATGACGTCGGGCGGCGGCGCCTGGGATAATGCGAAGAAATATATTGAAGACGGTCACTTTGGCGGCAAGGGCTCAGATGCCCACAAGGCGGCGGTGACCGGTGACACTGTAGGTGATCCCTACAAGGACACCGCAGGGCCTGCGATCAATCCGATGATCAAGATTACGAATATCGTGGCGCTGCTTTTGCTTGCAGCACTTGCGCATCTTTGAGGGCTCCGACAGCCAAAGAAAAAGGCCCCGGTTCCGGGGCCTTTTTTATACTCTGAATTGAAGCGGTTAGCGGCCGTCGCCGGGGCGGCCGGGGCCGGTGCTGGCACCTGGTGCGCCTGCGGGTAGCCCGCCCATGTTTCCGAAGAGCTGCTGCAGCAGGGTCATTTCCTTGCCGCGGCTTGGAGTTTCGCGGTCCACCATCGCGATGACCTGGCCGTCTTCGATGCCGTATTTGCGCACATCCGTGACTTTGCCGTCTTCGCTGAACTCAACTGCCAGGATCTGACGCTTTGTGATATCGGGATGGAAGAACGCGTAGCGTTCCTGCTCAGTCGAGATGTAGTACCAGGTGGGGTCGCCAAAGGTGGCGGTGCTGGACGGGGTGCCAAGCTTGACCTGCACCGTGTCGCGGGTGTCTGCGCCAATTTTGACGGCGCCGACTTTTTCATCATCTGGTATATAGCCGCGCACGTCACGAATGGGTGCGCAGGCTGCAAGGCCCGCCACAAGCAGGACGGTACCGGTAAGAAGAACTCGCGAGGACATTTGACTGCTCCCTGTCATGGGAAAATTTACGGGGGGAAACTTATGGAAGGTTGACCTAACGCCTCGCTGACCCAATTTCAAGAGAAACGCACCAAGCCCCAGGAACTCCCTCATCGTGTTGTCGATATTTTCGTTCATTTCCAAGGGGCGCGGGCTCACCCGTCAAGGGGCATGGATCTACAATTCTGTCGTCGAACAGGCCCGTAGACCCGAGTTTTATCAGTCACTTGACATCGCTGACACGATTGACGGCCGGTTTGATCTGATCGTGCTGCACGCCGGGTTGTATTTGCCGCGACTCAAAGCTGTTCGCGTTGAAGGTAAACGCCTGTCGCAGGCCATGTTCGATCACATGTTTGCCAATCTGGAGTTCAATCTGCGCGAACTGGGTGTCGGGGATATGGGCGTTCCGCGCAAAATGAAGGGCATGATTTCTGCGTTTTATGGGCGGGTGACGGCATACGAAACGGCGCTTAAAGATGGGGATGCGGTGGCGCTGCGCACTGCCCTGCATCGCAACGTCTATCGCGACGCGGCGGTTGACTTGGCGCTGGTGGATGCCCTTGCCAGCTATGTGAGGGCGGCATCAGAATCGCTGAAGGCGGCGGACGACGACGTCATTGCCGCAGGTGCATTCGAATGGCCGGCACCATGACCAAGCCAACAGAACCGCTGCCCCCGGTGGCACACGAATTTCACCGTCTGGTTTCGGTGAGGAAAGTGACAGAAGGTGGCCTCGTCCAAGCCGTTACTGCAACGGCAGATGAAATGGCGAAAATCGCTCAATTTCTTGACGTTGAGCGTGTCGATGCGCTGCGTGGTGAAATCACACTGAACCGGTGGCGGGCCAAAGGCCTTCGTTTAACGGGCCGCCTGCAGGCCGAGGTGACGCAGACATGTGTCGTAACGCTTGAGCCCGTAACGGCGCTGGTTGAGGCTGAGTTTGAGCGAAAGTTCTTGCCGGAAGGCTTGCTTGTCCCGCGCCGGAACGAGTCAGATGTTTTTGTTGACCCGATCGCTGCCGATCCGCCCGAACTGCTGGGCCATGATGTGGACCTGGGAGAGATTTTGGTGGAAGAGTTGTCATTGAATCTTGATCCCTATCCGCGAAAAGACGGTGTGGCGTTCGATACTGTGGCGGCGGAGGCCGGGGTAAAGCGGGAATCCCCCTTTGCCGCGCTGGCCAAGCTGAAGAGGCGGCTTGAAGACAATAAATGAACCCATCACGTACCAATCCGCAGTTCTGCGTAGATTGCGCTGCAAAAAGCCGCAGAAATCTAGGGGTTGAACTTGGAGGGGGTTTCCTATTCTATCCGCCCCTTCATTTCGACTAGGTCTGTTTGGGCGGTTTCAAGCGTCCGGCCAAGAGCCCGGTTACAGTCACAGAACTCAGGAGAGGTGGCCCATGGCGGTCCCTAAACGAAAAGTCAGCCCATCCAGGCGCAACATGCGCCGTTCGCACCATGCCTTGTCGCGGCCCGACTATGCCGAATGCGGGAATTGCGGCGAGTTGAAGCGTCCCCATCATGTTTGCCCTAAATGCCTTCACTACGACGGACGCGAAGTGGAAAAGAAGGCCAGCTAGCGCTCGTGACAGTCCGGGCGCATAGTTCACCGATGCTGAATCGGCGACCGCCTGAAAGGATAGAGTGCAGGTGAATCGCGAACTCGTCGTTTCCATCGACGGCATGGGCGGTGACAACGCCCCGCAGTCCATTATCGACGGACTTGCCATTGCGCATGTCCGCCATCCCAAGGTGAAGTTTTTGCTTCACGGCGACCACGCGCGCCTGCAATCCATATTGCTGAGCCGGCCCGCGTTGAAAAACGTGACGCAGGTCGTGCACTGCGACGATGTCGTGGGGATGGAGGACAAGCCCTCGCAGGCCCTGCGCCGGGGACGCAATACCTCGATGTGGCGCTCGATCGATTCGGTGCGCAACAAAGACGCTCAGGTGGTCGTGAGTGCCGGTAATACAGGCGCGCTGATGGCGATGGCCAAGGTTCAGCTGCGCACAGTTCCAGGCTTGTCGCGTCCGGCGATTGCTGCGATCTGGCCGACCATTCGCGGGCAGACAGTGGTGTTGGATGTCGGTGCGAATATCGATTCGGATGCCAGACAGCTTTTCGATTTTGCCTTGATCGGCGAAGCCTATGCGCGCGTGGTCCTGGGGTTAGAACGCCCCAGCGTCGGCCTGCTGAATGTTGGCTCGGAAGAAATGAAAGGCAACGAAGCGGTCAAGGCTGCGGCGGTGGCTTTGCGCAGTTCCGGACTGCCCATGCGCTTTCATGGCTTTGTCGAGGG
>VFKO01000454.1 GCA_009885515.1 Rhodobiaceae bacterium
CACCTTAAGGCGCTGGCGCGCGTGTCGCGGCTTTTGCGCAATGTAACGATATGCGAGAAATTACGCGCCGCCGATGACAGCGCTGCGATCTATGCGCTGCTCACCGAGAGTGACGTTGGCACGCAGGCGGCTTAGGCCTTTTTAATGTACGCTCACTGGTTCGAGTTCGTGTTCGCGGGCCGCGGCGAAGGCCAAGTCCCTGTTGTCGAGGATGGCAACGCGGTGGCCGTCTTGCGTGCAGAGCGCGAAGAATTTCTGCGAGGCCGGGACAGATACGCCGGCGGGGATCACGCCCTCGCCCTTGAGATCAGCGGCGGCGACTTCGCGAACATAAACCACATTCCGCGCGATGATGCGTGACAAGTCATCTAAGCTTGGCATGCCACGCGGACTGCGGACTTCGTTTTCATTCGATTGCATCGTTCATACTCCACTTTGAGTGGCCGCTTCAGTCCCGCTTTCGGCAACTGCTATAGCGACCCTTCATGGCAATTATGTGGGGATTAACCCTGCACTTTTGAATAGGCGGAATTGTCACCCAATTGTGATGGGAATCTGACGGATCTCATAGGTTTGAGACACGCGCGTCAATTCGACTTGCAACAAACCGTTCCGCAAAGTCGCCCCATGAACTTCAAGGCCCTGGGCCAATGCGAAACTGCGCATGAAACCGCGGGCGGCAATTCCCTTGTGCAGAAATACACGCCCGTCCGGACTTTGCGGACGCTCGCCCTTGATTGTGAGTTCGCGATCACACAGCGAAACTGACAAATGTTCGGGCGCAAATCCTGCGACCGCCAAAGTAATACGCAAAATGTTTTCAGCCGGTTCCTCAATATTCAGGGGCGGATAAGCGTCAGGGGAATTCTTTGCGGCGCGTTCCAGAAGGCGCGCCATTTCATCAAACCCCAGGAAAAAGGGGCTGGCCAAGAAACCGGGTCGCGACATTAGCCCTAACCATCGTATAAGGCGCGACCGAGGGCCAATCCCTCCCCGCCTGCTTACGAGGATTTGGGCGCCTTGCCTTACACTGTCAAGCATTCATCGACTTCATGACCGAACCCGGCACTGCTCCCTTCGCACTGTTTGACGACGCCACCTGGCCAGACCGGCCATCGATGCTGTTGTCGGGATCGCAGGGCGAGATTGAGGCGCGAACGGCTGATGACGTGCCGCGAGCGCTGGCAGAAATCGAAGAGGGCATCGAGCGCGGTCTGTTCGCGGCTGGATATTGCGCCTACGAGCTTGGCTATGTCTTCGAAAAGCGCTTGCGGGCCTTGATGCCGGATACAGGGCGGCCCTTGCTGCGGTTTCATTTGTTTGCCGAACGTCAAGTGTTTGATGCGCGGCGGCGGGGGCGTTGGCTGATGGAGCGATGCACCGGCCCGGTGTATTCGGGAAATGTTCAAGCCACTCTGAGTGCGGGTCAGCACGCGGCGAAACTCACACAGATCAAGCGCCTGATTGGTGAGGGCGATGTCTATCAGGTCAATCTGACGCTGAAGCTCAAGCTTGCGAGTGGCGGGGATAGCTTCGCCACCTACATGGCCTTGTGCGAAAAGGCGCGGGCGGGAGCGAGTGCATTCCTGCGGTTCGGCGATGAAGACATTCTATCGTTCTCGCCTGAGCTGTTTTTCCGGGTGCAGCAGGGCCGGATCTTTGCACGGCCGATGAAGGGCACGATTGCCCGCGCGCCTGACATTGAAGGTGATGAACTGCAGCGGCGCGCGTTGACCGATGACGAGAAGCAGCAGGCCGAGAATTTGATGATCGTCGATCTGCTGCGCAACGATTTGGCACGTGTTTCGAAAGTGGGCAGTGTCGAGGTCACGGACCTTTTCACGCTTGAGACGTTTCCGCGCTTTCATACATTGACATCGGGGATCGAAGCGCAATTAAAGCCCGGCGCCAAGTTGTCAACGATTTTGCCGGCGCTGTTTCCGTGCGGCTCTGTCACCGGGGCACCGAAGATCATGGCGATGGAAATTATTCGCGAGGTCGAAGACAGCCCGCGCGGCGTCTATTGCGGGGCTATTGGCTATGCGGCCCGGGACAGCATGGCCTTCAACGTCGCCATACGCACACTGACTGTGCGCGATGGGCAAGCCGAGATGGGCGTGGGCGGCGGCATTGTGTGGGACAGTGAAGCTGAGAGCGAGTATGATGAGTGTTTGCTCAAGGCCCGGTTTTTGACCGAGCAGCACGAGCCGTTCCGCCTGATTGAAACTCTGCGGTGGAGCGCTGAAGGCGGGTATCATTTGCTGGAGCGGCATCTGGCGCGTCTGGAACGGTCAAGCCGGTATTTTGGTTTTCGTTTCAATGAGGTGTCTATTCGCAGGCATTTGAATGCGGTTGTCGCCGGTACTGAGGGGATGCAGCGCGTGCGACTGACCTTGGGGGTGCGTGGCGATACGCAGGTCGAGACCGAAGCATTTGCATTACCACAAGGCGACAAGACTTGGCGCTATCGTGTATGCGAAACGCCGATGCAGAGTGCTGATTGGCGGCTCTATCACAAAACGACGCGACGTGGGGTTTATGATCAGGCGCGTACCGCCAGCGGTTGCGATGAGGTTGTGTTCGTCAACGAGCGTGGGGAATTGACTGAGGGCAGCCGGAGCACGCTTTTTGTCGAACGGGAGGGCGTGTGGCTGACCCCACCGCTGTCGTGCGGTGTGCTGGACGGTTGCCTGCGACGTGAGATGATCGAGAATGATCCGCGGCGCATGGAGGTGCGTGTGCTGCGTGTCGCCGATCTGGCGACAGGGACCGTGTGGTTTGGGAACTCTCTGCGTGGCCTGGTGCGGGGAATGCCCGAATACGGCGCTGATTTGTGAGTTTCGAACGCCTTGCATTGCCCCTGCACGGCGTATCGGCTAACCATCGCCCCTTGTAACGCGTGAGGATTTGGAATGCTGCGTGGACTGTATGATTGGGTACTTCGCCTTGCCGAGCATCCGCGCGCGCTGTGGGCGCTGGCGGTGGTTTCGTTCGTCGAGAGTTCGTTTTTTCCGATCCCGCCCGATGCGATGTTGCTGCCGATGGTGCTGGCGCAGCGGGCGAAAGCCTGGCTGATTGCCGGTGTGTGCACGATCGCGTCAGTCGCAGGCGGATTTTTGGGCTATGCGATCGGTTATTATTTGTTCGAGACGGCGGGCAAATGGGTGATTGAACTTTATGGGTTGCAGCAAGGCTTCGCCGACTATCAGGCGCAATTCAACGAGTGGGGGCTCTGGATCATTCTGATCAAGGGCCTGACGCCGATCCCGTATAAAATTGTCACCATCGCCAGCGGTGCGGCGCATTTTGATTTGCTGACATTTGGTCTGGCGTCGATCGTGA
>VFKO01000274.1 GCA_009885515.1 Rhodobiaceae bacterium
GGCGGTTCGTGGTCGACACAGTCGTCGCTATCGGCGGGACACGCCATGCGCACATGCATATGCGCCATGTGTCCCCGCCACGGCCTGATCTTTTGCAGCCACGCCTGCGCGCCCGCGCGCTCGCACAGCGCCTGCTTGATCGGCGGCGAGACAAAGATGCGCTCCACCCCCGGCGCCAGCGCCGCGCGCTTCAGCAGCGAAACCTGCGCCGCGCCAAACAAGGCGTTGACCCGCAGTGTATCGACATCAACCATCGACGGTGGATCGAACGTCTCCAACTGTCCCGCACTCAACTTTCGCACCGGCAACGGCGTCAGCCAGATGTCGGCATCCAGACCAACCTGATGCGAATTGTGATCCGAGGGCAGGGGGCCACCACGCGGCTGCGCCAGATCGCCAACCAGCACACCCCGAAAGCCATCACTGGCAACGCCCGCCGCCAGCGCCTGGATAAAGCGGATCAGCCCCGGGTGGCCCCACGCCCGGTTACGCGCAGGGTTCAGCACCTGCCACTGCACAGCCTCAAGCGGCAATTGCTGGGCCCCGGTAATACAGCCGCGCGTGTAAGTGCCATAGACCCTCGCTTCACCGCCGCGAGACGACTGAACTGCGGCAAATTGCTCGGCAGCAGGAGGCGCCGTCGCCAACGTGACCGCAGGTGTGACGTCAATGTCCCGCCCGCAAGCCGATATCAGCACTACAAGCGCAACCAGAACGCCGAACGTCTTGACCAATGTCCACATCAGCCACATTTGTACTGTTTGGCCGGGGGTAGCAAGTAACCGCTGGTTGGGCTACAAGCCGCCGCTTCGACCAGAGAGAGACACGCCGCTTATGTACGCTGTTCTGCTAACTATTGAAGTCGTCGTCTGCATTGCGATGATCGGCGTGATCCTGTTGCAACGCTCGGAAGGCGGCGGCCTTGGCATGGGCGGCGGTGGTGGCATGGGCGGCCTTATGACCGGGCGTGGCGCCGCAAACGTGCTTACCCGCACCACGGTGATTCTGGCGACAATCTTCATCACGACCTCAATTGCACTCACGGTTCTAGCGAAAAATACGCGCAAAGTGAGCCCACTGGAGGACGCGACCTCGACATCCGCGCCGCTTGGAACATTGCCGTCCGGCGCTCCCGCGCCGTCCCAGCCTTCGCCGACGCCGCTTCCAGCGGCGCCAGCAGCACTTCCCGTACCGGCAGCACCCGCTCCTGTTGCTCCGGCAGGGCCTCAACCTACCCCCGCGCCGGCACTGCCGCCGGGAAATTAGTGTGAAACGCGTTCCACAGACGCGTTGAATTTTTTCTTGGTCGTTTAGCTCTTTTCTCCTTATGGTGGTGGTCCATGGCGCGGTTCATCTTCATCACCGGCGGCGTGGTCTCATCCCTCGGCAAAGGTATTGCATCGGCGGCCCTCGGCGCGCTGTTGCAAGCACGCGGATTCAAAGTCCGCCTGCGTAAACTCGACCCCTATCTCAACGTCGACCCTGGTACGATGTCCCCGTATCAGCACGGCGAGGTCTTCGTCACCGACGACGGCGCTGAAACCGATCTCGACCTCGGCCACTACGAACGCTTCACCGGCGTCTCGGCGACCAAGGGCGACAGCGTCACCACGGGGCGCATCTATCTCGACATTCTCACCCGCGAACGCCGCGGCGATTATCTGGGTGCCACCATCCAGGTCATCCCCCACGTCACCGACGCCATCAAGCAGTTCGTGCTGGGCAATTCCGACGATGTCGACTTCGTGCTCTGCGAAATCGGCGGGACGGTCGGCGACATCGAAGGTCTGCCGTTCTTCGAGGCCATCCGTCAGCTTGGCAACGAACTCGGCCGCGAACGCAGTCTGTTCATCCATGTTACCCTGATCCCCTATATTGCGGCCTCCGGCGAACTGAAAACCAAACCGACCCAGCACTCCGTCAAAGAGTTGCGCTCGATCGGCATCCAGCCCGACATTGTCCTCTGCCGCTCCGATCGCGAAGTCGCCGCCGAAGAGCGCCGCAAGATCGCCCTGTTCTGCAACGTCCGCGCCTCCAGCGTCATTCAGGCGCTCGACGTGTCAACGATTTACGAAGCGCCGCTATCCTATCACGCGCAAGGCTTCGACGACGAAGTGCTTGCGATTTTTGGCATCAAGGACGCGCCCGCGCCAAAACTTGCGCCCTGGATCACCGTAGTCAAGCGCGTGAAAGAACCCGAAGGCGAAGTCAAAATCGCCATCGTCGGCAAATACACCGGCCTGAAAGACGCCTACAAATCGCTCAACGAAGCCCTCGCTCACGGCGGCATCGCCAACAACGTGCGCGTCAAGGCCGAGTGGATCGCCTCCGAAGTCTTCGAAGAGCCTGGACACATCCAGCATCTCGAAGACGTTCACGCCATCCTCGTTCCCGGCGGCTTCGGCGAGCGCGGCACCAAAGGCAAAATCGAAGCCGCGAAATTCGCCCGCACCAGGCATGTGCCCTATTTTGGCATCTGCTTCGGCCTGCAAATGGCCGTCATCGAAGCCGCGCGAAATCTCGCGGGCTTGGCCGACGCAAGCTCAACCGAGTTCGGCCCCTGCAAGACCATGGTCGTGGGCCTCATGACCGAATGGATGCGCGGTAACCAGCTTGAAAAACGCCGCGCCGGCGGCGAGCTCGGCGGCACAATGCGGCTCGGCAAGTATCAGGCCCTTCTCAAGCGCGGCAGCAAGGTCGCCGAAATCTACGGCGCACTCGAAATCGAAGAACGTCATCGCCATCGTTACGAGGTCAACCTGGAGTATCGCGAAGCTCTCGAGAGGGCGGGCTTCATTTTCACCGGCATGTCGCCCGACGGGCTGCTCCCGGAAATTTGCGAGCGCCCCGATCACCCGTGGTTCATCGGCGTGCAATTTCACCCCGAGCTAAAATCGCGGCCCTTCGAACCCCATCCTCTATTCGCAAGTTTCATCGCCGCCGCCGTCACGCAAAGCCGTTTGGTCTAGGAAAACACCGTGAAGCCCAATCACACCGTAAAAGCAGGTCAGGTCGAGATTGCCAACGACAAACAGTTCACTTTGATCGCGGGTCCTTGCGCGCTCGAAAGCCGTCAACACGCCTTCGAAATGGCAACGGCCATCAAGGCAATCACAACCAAACTTGGCATCGGTTTCATTTACAAAACCAGCTTCGACAAAGCCAACCGGACCAGCGCCAACGCCGAGCGCGGCATGGGCATCGAACTCGCACTGCCGATCTTCGCCGATTTGCGCGAGAAGCTGAACATCCCCGTCCTCACCGACGTTCACACCGAAGAGCAATGCAAACTCGCGGCCCAAGCCGTCGACGTTTTACAAATCCCGGCCTTCCTCTGCCGCCAGACCGATCTGCTCGTCGCCGCCGCCAAAACCGGGCGCATCGTCAACGTCAAGAAGGGTCAGTTCCTCGCCCCCTGGGACATGAAAAACGTCGTGGCCAAAGTAACCGACGCGGGCAACCCCAACGTCATGACAACCGAGCGCGGCGTCTCGTTCGGCTACAACACGCTCGTCTCCGACATGCGCGCGCTTCCGGTCCTCAAAGACATCGGCTGCCCGGTCGTCTTCGACGCCACGCACTCGGTGCAACAACCGGGAGGGCAGGGCACCAAGTCCGGCGGCCAGCGCGAAATGGTACCAGTACTGGCCCGCGCCGCCATCGCCATCGGCGTCGCCGCCGTCTTCATGGAAACTCACCAGGACCCCGACAAAGCCCCCTCAGACGGACCCAACATGGTCCACCTGAAGGACATGGAAGCCCTGCTCAGCGACCTGCTCGACTTCGACCGCCTAGCAAAGCGGAAGCGCTGATCGCTCAAATCCGCTCATTTCCGTGAGTTATCCATCGACCGCCCATAGCGAACCGAGGCCTCCATCGCCCACTCGGAACGCAAGACCGGACGGGTGCTGAAACCGGTGAAGCGGGGGGCCGGGACAGAGTGCAGAGGAGAATAAAGTGCACTGTCACCGAAATACCCAGGGCGGCAAGACCGATGACGTCGATTGGGATGTGATTGGCAAGAATAATCCTTCCGGCCGCGTCGACACGCCAGAAGACATTGCAGGCCTGGCTATCTTCCTCTGTTCACGCGCGGGCCAGTATGTCGTCGGGCAGACGATTGCCTGCGACGGCGGCGTCGTCGGTACTTCGTAAGAACGAACTACGCGGATGTCCGGCGCCGCTCATCAAGCGCTTGTCGGATATCCGCGTGCACTTGCCGCGTGATCTTATAGTGCCGCACCATCATGATCGGAAAGATATGAAACATCGGCAGACACAAACCCACCAGCAGCCCCAAGTGATTGATCGTATCCTGCGGCACCTCTGAGGGCGGCGATTGCACGGGCAGATTGATCAAGCTCAATATCAGTCCACCAAACAGGATCCCAAGCCCAGACGTTGCCTTGACACAGAACACAACAGCGGCGTTGAACATCGCTTCCTGCCGGTAACCGGTATTGAGCTCATGCTGATCGAGAATATCTGCAATCAGAGACGCACTAATCACACCACGGATAACCTCCATGGCAGCGAAGAACGCGCCATCAATAATCAAAATCGTGAGCAACAGATCTGATCCGTTCTCAGGCATGATCCCCAGGAACCGCAAGCCGACGACCACAACACCCGCGAGCAAGCTCATGGTCGCGCTCATCATCAGAATATACTTCTTGTCGATCCAGCGCTGAAGCAAGGCAACGACGGGAAAGGCAACTATCGCACCAACCCCGATCAGCCCAAACCAGCGCAGATCATCAGATCCCAATTGCCAGAAAAACGTTGCCATATAGATCGACATGTTCTGCGTCGTGCCGGAAATCGCCGACGCAACAAGCACAATGATGAAGAACAGCCTGAACTGATCATTCTCAAGGCCGCGCCGGAACTCCTTGATTGTTTGCGCGACACTCGGAATGCTTTGCCTCACCGAATGCTGCCGCAGATAAGGAATTTGTCCCCATGTCAAAAACGTGGTCGCCAGCGCCCCCAACGTCATCAAGATCGCGCCAATAAACGCCATTGTCGGATAGGCCGCCGGGTTCAACTGACCGACAGGATGTTCCGGCGTATTCGCCATCACAACGCCAAACGTAATGACGGGAAAGAGCAAACCGATGAACCAGCCCATCGCAAAACGGTAGGCCATGATCGACGTTCGCTCGTGATAGTCGTCGGATAATTCAGCGGCAATCGCCGCCCATGGGACAAAATAAATCGACAAAAATATCCGGGTCAAAATCATGAATGACACGAGCCACCAGAACAATTCCAAGTGCGAAAGTCCCGGCGGCGGCACGAACACAAAATAGAAGCAGACACCCAACGGCACAGAACCAAGCAGCATCAACGGATGCCGCCTAC
>VFKO01000286.1 GCA_009885515.1 Rhodobiaceae bacterium
GCCATGTCGCCCAGGGTGGGTGAGTGGCCTTCGTAGTAGACGCCCACGAAGCATTGGCCGCTGCAGTCGAAGCTGCGTTGCTCGCCTGGTTCCAACCAGAAATCACGGGCCGAGCCCCAGTCTTCCCCGAAACTGGGGCCACATTTGTCGTCGCAAACAAAGGCCTGGGTTCTGACTTGTTCCAGGTTGACCAGCGTCACGGCCGCTGCGGGCCAGGCGATCAGCGCGGATGCAAACGCCAATGTCATGGTCAGTGATTCACGCATTGTGATCTCCCCTTGAGTGGACTGCCAGAATCGCTGACTCTCTTTAGCGGGAATTCATGCGGCGCGGGGGGAAATCGTTTTGAGTTCGGTGCTGATCTCGCGCCGGCGCTGCATGAGGTCGTAGTCAGCCTGCAGACCGAGAAAGAAGCCTTCCGATATTGCGAAATAGCGGGCCAGGCGAAGGTCGGTGTCTGCCGTTATGGCGCGTTTGCCCAACACGATTTCGTTGATGCGGCGCGGAGACACTCGCACAGCGCGCGCCAATGCGCTTTGACTGAGCTCCATCGGTTTGAGGAATTCCTCGAGCAAAATCTCGCCCGGCGTTGGGTTGGGCAAAAGCGCTGCCCTAGTCATGGTAGTCGACGATTTCGACATTTGCCGGTCCTCCTTCACGCCAGTTGAAACAGATACGCCATTGAGTGTTGATCCTGATCGAGTGTTGACCGGCGCGGTCCGCACGCAACGCTTCCAGGCGATTACCCGGCGGCACGCGCAGGTCATTCAAAATGCGCGCCTGGTTCAGCAAACGCAGCTTTCGAAGCGCTGATGCCTGAATGTCAGACGGCAATTTTCGACTCTGCTGGCCCAACCAGATTTTCTCTGCCTCCGGGTCTGCAAAGCTTTGGATCATGGCGCGTTATACCGTATAACGTTATGAGTGTCAATCGCTGATATATGTGCATGAGATGGCTCGTACCAGGCTCATTGCCCATCCCGGCTCCAAGCTAGAGCATATCTCGCCTGATTAGAATCGAGGATTCCCAAATGCCCTTTGTAGGCAGAGTCTACAGAGATTGATTCTCTTATGGGAGGAATTGCTATGCCCTACGCGTATTCCACGGATTTGCGTCAACGGGTCATTGGATGGGTTGATAATGGAGAGTCGCGGCGGGGTGCCGCAGAGCAGTTTGAGATCAGCCCGAGTGCGGCGATCAAATGGTTTCAACGATGGTGCACGACGGGAAGTATCCTGGCAAAGCCACGCGGCGGAAGTGTTTCTCCGCTTGAGGAGCATTCGGCGGTATTGCTGGCGTTGAATGTAGAGCAGCCGGATTTGACGCTGGACGAGATGGTTGTGGTGTTGTTCAAGCGTGGGATTAAAACCAGCCGCAGCGCCCTCAGCCGATTTTTCAACCGCCACGGCATTACCTTTAAAAAAAAACACTGCACGCAGCCGAACAAGAACGGCCTGATGTCGCTCTGGCGCGTCGCCTATGGATTAGGCATCAGGGCCTGCTTGACACGACCCATCTGGTCTTCATCGACGAGACGTCTGCCAATACGAAGATGGCAAGGCTGAACGGGCGCTGCCTGCGTGGGGAAAGGTTGGTTGGCAGCATTCCGTTTGGAAACTGGAACACAACAACTTTTGTAGCGGGGCTGCGCCGGGTTGGAATGTCGGCGCCGATGGTGATCGAAGGCGCCATGAACGGCGAAGCCTTTCTCGCCTATATCGAACAATGTCTGGTCCCCACACTAAGGCGAAATGACATCGTCATCATGGACAATCTTCCGGTTCACAAAGTCTGCGGTGTTCGCGAAGCCATAGAGGCCAAGGGGGCGACACTTCGGTATCTGCCCAAATACTCGCCGGACCTCAATCCGATCGAGATGGCGTTCAGCAAACTCAAAACGCAACTGCGAAAGCTCGCCACCCGAACCGTTCGATCCCTGCACCGAGGCATCGGAAAATTTATCCCAACCCTCA
>VFKO01000415.1 GCA_009885515.1 Rhodobiaceae bacterium
CAGCGTCGATGTCGCCGGTTTCCAAGACGCCTTTGCCGCGTGTGCCTGCAACCAGTTCTCGCACTTCTTCGAACTTTGCGCCGCCGTGCTTCTGGCCCTCGCGTTCGATTTCCATCACCTTTTGGCTGATGGCGTTGCGTCCGACGCGGGCGGTGTTGTGCAGGGTGCGGAAGATCAGATCGGTCTGCCGTTCATCGTTGGCAACGATCTGCTCTTTCACCTTTTGATGGATCGGCGCTTCCTTCGTGCACATGAAGCGTGTGCCCATGTTGATGCCCTCGGCGCCCAGTGCCAGTGCCGCCACCAGTCCGCGCCCATCGGCGAAGCCGCCAGAGGCCAACATCGGAATCGTGATCTTGTCTGCTGCTGCCGGGAGCAAGATCAGCCCGGGCACGTCGTCCTCGCCCGGATGGCCCGCGCATTCGAAGCCGTCGACCGATACGCAGTCCACGCCAACGCCTTGAGCCTTCACCGCATGGCGGACGCTGGTGCATTTGTGGATGATCTTGACACCGGCTGCACGAAACGCCGGCATATGGGGTTGCGGATTGTTGCCTGCGGTTTCGACGATTTTGATACCGCCTTCGATGATGGCTTGGCGATATTCATCGTAGGGAACAGGCGTAATGGTTGGTAGGATCGTGAGGTTTACGCCGAACGGTTTGTCAGTCATCTCGCGCGTGCGCTTGATTTCCTTAGCTAGATGCTCCGGCGTCGGCTGGGTCAGTGCAGTGATGAACCCAAGCGCGCCCGCATTGGCCACCGCCGCCACGAGCTCGGCCTTGCCGACATTCTGCATACCGCCCTGAACAATCGGGTGCTTGATGCCAAACATTTCCGTAAAGCGCGTTCTGATCATTTGTTGCTCCCAAATCTTCAATTTGAATGTCGATAAGCGACACTTTGGCAGGTCGGGGTTGGAATTTGCAAGAGCGCGGCGATGTTCCTTTTGACCGATCAACCGATAAGTCTTTCTTGCGCTATGGGAATCCGCTACAAGGCGCGCCTTCTTTTCGAGAACCAGCGTGACCGACGTACAAGCCATTGCCGATCGTAGTCCGGGCGAAGCCGCTTCGCGGCGGCGCACTTTTGCGATCATTTCGCATCCCGACGCCGGCAAGACGACGCTGACCGAGCATCTTTTGCTGATGGGTGGGGCCATTCATTTGGCAGGCGAGGTGAAGGCCAAGGGTGATCGGAGGCGGGCGCGTTCGGACTGGATGAAGATCGAGCAGGAGCGCGGTATCTCGGTGACGACTGCGGTGATGACGTTTGAGTATCAGAACCTGGTGTTCAATTTGCTTGACACGCCGGGCCACGAGGATTTTTCCGAAGATACCTATCGCACGCTGACCGCGGCCGACAGTGCCATCATGGTCATCGACGCTGCGAAAGGCATTGAGGCCCAGACGCGCAAGCTCTTTGAAGTTTGCCGGATGCGCGACATTCCGATCATCACCTATATCAACAAGATGGACCGGGAGGCGCGCGATCCGTTTTCGCTGATTGACGAGATCGCCGATCAATTGCAATTGCACGTGACCCCGGCGATGTGGCCGGCGGGTTCCGGCCTCAATTTTCGCGGCGCCATGCATTTTGAGAGCGGCAGGTTTTTGCCCTTTGGCCGCGATGCCACGCCCATCGATCCGTCGCGCCTGGATGAAGTGCTGCGGCCAGAAGAGCTCAAGCACCTAAAAGACGAGATGGATCTGGCGCATGGTGGGTATCCCGCCTTTGACCTGCAGACGTTCCGCGAGGGGCACATCACGCCGGTCTATTTCGGTTCGGCGCTGAAGCATTTTGGCGTGAAGGAGTTGATCGAGGGTTTGGGTAAAAGCGCGCCCGGTCCGCGCGCTCAAGCCGCAACCCAACGCCAGGTCGAGCCTTCGGAAACGAAGGTCACCGGCTTTGTTTTTAAGGTGCAGGCGAACATGGACCCCAATCACCGCGACCGGGTCGCCTTCATGCGCGTCTGCTCAGGCCACTTCAAGCGCGGCATGAAGTTGAAGCAATCCAGTACCGGCAAGACCATGAGCGTGCACAACCCCATCCTGTTCTTCGCCCAGTCGCGCGAAACTGTGGACGAGGCCTGGCCCGGCGACATTATCGGCATCCCCAATCATGGTGTTTTGCGCGTCGGGGACACTTTGACCGAGGGCGAAGACCTGACGTTTACCGGCATTCCGAATTTCGCACCCGAGATTGTCCGCCGTGTGCGCCTGGCCGATCCGTTGAAAGCCAAGCACTTGCAACGGGCGCTGGAGTCATTGGCGGAAGAAGGGGTTACCCAGGTTTTCAAACCGCGCATCGGCTCGCAATGGTTTGTGGGAGTCGTGGGACAATTGCAGCTGGAAGTGCTGTCAAGCCGGATTGCCGCTGAATACAATCTTGAGGTCGCGTTCGAGCAGGGCATGTTCGAAACCGCGCGCTGGATCGCCTGTGACGACGCGGTCGAACTCAAACGCTTCCTTGATGCCCATCAGGGCAACCTGGCCGAAGACCGCGACGGTGCCCCGGTGTTTCTGGCCAAGAGCGCCTGGGAACTGCGTTACAGCGCGGAAAAATGGCCGAAGATCAAATTCACCGCCACGCGCGAACGGCGGCACTAAGCGCGCCGCCGTTCACCCATTTTATCCGCCGCTAGAATTGCACGAACGGCACATGCATGGCGCCGGCCAACGGCTCGGATCGGTTGCGTTGAATAAGCGAGCCTTCGGTGCCGAAATGGAGCCGGAGTCCAACGCCGAAGCGCCAATAGTCGAGGTCGTTGTTGTCGTAGTCGATGGAGCCAAATCCCAGACCGCCGTAGATGGAAGTCGTGCAGTCGGGGATTAAATATTCGAGTTCACCATTCAGCGAAAGGTCGTCGACGTCATCGTTGTCGACATCATAACTTGAGTGGTCGAGACCCAGTCTGAATCCTAAGTTCGGCTCGAAGTAGTATTTGCCGTAGGCGCCAAGCTGCCAGCCGTCAACGTCGAACCCATTCGTATCGAAACTGGAATAGCCGATGGAGGCGCCTAACGTCGTCTTCTGGTCGTAAAAATATTCGCCGAGGCCGGCAAAAGAGAGCCCGTCGAGGAACTCGTCCACGTCGAGCGACTGATAATGCAATTGCGCGCCGATAGAGCCTTGCGCCGGGTCACGGTAAAAGGCGCCGCCTCCGACTTTCCAGGTGTCGACGGCAAATTCATTGCTACCGTCATACTCGAGCCGGTTGGAGTTGAAGCCGAAATCGGCTTGCACATTCAGCTTATCCGGCCAGGTCCAGAGCGCGGAGCCTTTACCGTGAAACATGTTCGAGTCGAGATCGTTGGAGGATCCGTCGATATCGTGGCCAGTGCGGTCCCAGCCGAACTCGCCAAGGCCGGTCAGCTTCTTGCCGCCGG
>VFKO01000601.1 GCA_009885515.1 Rhodobiaceae bacterium
AGAGGGTGGGCACACATGCGTGCAAGTCATCTTTTTCCGGTCGGGACAGAACTGGGGCAATCATGTTTATTTTCCCAAGCATGAGCGGGGTGTCGAGGTCGAGGAAATTCTCGATAGTTTCGTGGCGCAATTTTATGATGAGCGTGAGCCGCCCAAGCTCGTCATCGTCAGTCACGACATTCCTGATGCCGCGTTGTTGGAGCAGGCGCTGTCCCTGAAAGCAGCACGGCGCGTGGAGGTGCTGGTGCCGCAACGCGGCGAAAAACGCGAAGTCATGGCGCAAGCGGTGATGAATGCGCGAGAGTCACTGGCGCGGCGCATGGCCGAGAGTGCTACGCAAGTCAGACTGTTGCGCGGCGTCGGGGAAGCTCTGGGGCTTGAGGCACCGCCGCGACGCATTGAAATTTATGACAACAGTCACATTCAGGGAACAAATGCCGTGGGTGCGATGGTGGTCGCGGGGCCTGATGGATTTATCAAGGCTGAGTATCGCAAGTTCAACATCAAGGACAGCGCGCTGACGCCTGGTGATGACTATGGGATGATGCGCGAGGTGCTGACGCGGCGGTTCAAGCGCATGATCAAGGAGCGCAGTGCCCGGGAGGAGAGCCAAGGTGTCGTCTTCGACGAGCGCGAAGGTGACGATGAGGCGGGGGATGTGGTGGTGCCCGATCTCATTCTGATCGATGGTGGTGCGGGGCAACTCGCTGTCGCGCGAGAGGTGCTGGATGCACTTGAGGTCGCGGATGTCATGGTCGTTTCCATTGCGAAGGGTCCTGACCGTGACGCAGGGCGGGAACGATTTTTTATGACAGGGCGGGATCCGTTTCAGCTGGAATTCAAAAGCCCGGTTTTGTTTTACCTTCAGCGGTTGCGCGACGAAGCCCATCGCTTTGCGATCGGAACTCACCGTGCAAAGCGCGCGCAAGGCCTGACCGCCTCGCCCTTGGATGAGGTTGATGGCATTGGCCCGGCACGCAAGCGGGCTCTGCTCAACCATTTCGGGTCGGGGCGGGGGGTTACACGGGCGGGGCTTGCGGATTTGGAGGCCGTTAAAGGCATATCAAAGGAATTGGCGCGGAAAATATATGAATATTTTCATGAAAAGAGCTAGCGCGACGCGTGCGCTGGCCGTGTTAGAGTTGGCGCCCATGGGCGATCACATACCAAATCTGCTGACGCTTACACGCATCGCGCTGACGCCTTTGTTCGTGGCTGCGTTCTGGATCGAAATGCCGGCGGGGCGATGGCTTGTGTTCGCATTGTTTGTGGTTGCCGCTTGCACGGACTACGCCGACGGCTGGATTGCGCGGCGGCGCAACGTCGAGTCGCGCCTGGGGCAGATGCTTGATCCGATCGCGGACAAGCTCTTGATTGCCTCGGCGCTGCTGATGCTGGTTTACATGGACGATATCCGCGGCTTCGTGATCATCCCGGCGCTGATCATTCTGGCGCGTGAGATTCTGGTTTCCGGCATGCGCGAGTTCTTGGCTACGATTTCGGTGCAAGTGCCGGTGTCGTCGATCTCGAAGTTCAAGACGGTGGCGCAGGTGGTGGCGATTGCGATGTTGATTGTGGCGCCGGCCATCGAGCACGTCTGGGGCTGGGTGCATCGCGTGGGCATTCTGGCGTTGTGGGCTGCTGCCGCCCTGACGATTTACACGGGGTTCAGTTATGCGATGGCAAATCTCGCGCATGTGTCCGGCGAACACGCGCGGCCGAGGCGCAAGGCCGTCGAGGTAAAGGACGCGCCGTGAAGCTGCTCTATTTCGCATGGGTGCGGCAGAAGACCGGATGCAGCGAAGAGGTTGTAACTGTCCCGGCCGATGTGACGACGGTTTTGGACTTGGTGCAGTGGCTGCGTCTGCGCGGCGGCGGGTTTGGTGAGGCGTTCGCCGATGAAAAGCGATTTCGTGTTGCGGTCAATCAGGAGCATGCCCTGCTGGGTGCAGTGATTGGCCGGGATGATGAAGTTGCTTTTTTCCCACCGGTGACCGGGGGATGAACAAGATCCGCGTTCAACCGGATGATTTCGATCCCGGACTTGAGATCGCACAGCTTGGCTCTGGCGCAGGTGCGGTCGTCAGTTTTACCGGCCTGGTGCGTGCGGATAATTTCGGCGACAGGTTGATCTCCATGACGCTGGAGCATTTCCCGGGCATGACGGAACGCGAGCTCGAGCGCATCGCAAATGAAGCGCGGGCGCGCTGGGAATTGCTGGGCGTCACGGTTGTTCACCGCTATGGCGAGCTGAAGCCGGGTGAGAGGATTGTGCTGGTGGTGACTGCGGCGTCTCACCGGCGGGCGGCGTTCGAGGCGGCTGAATATTTGATGGATTATCTCAAAACAAAAGCACCGTTCTGGAAGCGGGAGTTGCGCCAGTCCGGAGAGTACTGGA
>VFKO01000268.1 GCA_009885515.1 Rhodobiaceae bacterium
ATCCGACGTGCCCAACGACCAGGGCAGTTCGCACGGCGCCACCCGCCTGCTGCGCGTGGCCTATAGCGAGGGCGAGAAATATGTGCCCCTCGTCCGGCGCGCGATCGGCTTGTGGCGTGAGCTGGAGCGCGAAACCTCCGCGTCCATCTTTCACCAGACGGGCGTGTTCTACGCGGGCTCTCCCGGCAACGAATTTATCAAAGCCTCATTGGCATCAGCGCAGACGCACAACGTGCGGCTTGAGCACAACACGAAAGGGTTCAGCAATCAGCTGACCTTGCCCGGCGATTGGTCATCATTCACTGAGCTCGAAGGTGGTTTCGTCGAATCCGACAAGGCGATTCAGTACCTGTCGGAGCAGGCTAGCCGCGCAGGCGCCAAAGTGATGACTCGCACGCACGTCAAAGCAATCAGCGAACGAAATGACAGCGTCGAAGTCGAAACTGATCGTGGCACCATAACCGCCCGAAAACTGGTCATCGCGACCGGAGCCTGGTCCCCGGAATTGCTGCCCGCGCTCGCACCCTATCTGTCAACTGAACGCAGAACCCTACACTGGTTTGCAGACCCCACCGGGCGCTATGCACTGTCCTCGGGCTTCAAGCCCTTCATTGTCGATGCAGGCGATGGCAAGTCGTTCTATGGCTTCCCGGACATCGACGGGCGCGGCGTCAAAGTCGCCGAGCATTTAAGCGGCCGCGATGTGGTCAACATCGCCGAACTGGACCGCACCATCACAGCGCAAGACAGCCAAAGCATCAAACATCTGGCGCGCAAATACCTGCCGGACCTGACCGGCCCCACGCACTCAAAAGTTTGCGCCTATCCCATGACCTCCGACGGTCATTTCATCATTGACAGGTTGGCGGGATCAAAACGCATCATCGTGGGTGTTGGCCTGTGCGGCCACGGCTTCAAATTCGCGCCGGCCTTGGGCGAGGCCCTGGCCTGCCTGGCGCAAGATAAGCCGCCGCCCATCGACGTTGAGTTCTTGTCGCTCAGGCGGTTCGACGCGAAAACATTCTGACCCCGCGCATCAGCGCCATCCCGATCAGGGCCACGATCCACATGATGAGAGCGGCAAGCGACTCGGCAAGCCACTCAATCATCTTGAAACTGGTCTTGAATGACCGCAAAGCGATCTTGCCTGTCAGCTCCATGATACCGCGGGATTTCAAGCCGAAGCGCTTGGTCATGTGCGCAATGTCATCCAGGTTTTCACCGGTCTTCATAAACTTCATGAGGCGGATGGTTTCCGCAGGACCCACAGCAGCGTTGACGTCTCCCAGGCGCGTCAGCACCGGCAGCAAGCGCGCGCCC
>VFKO01000213.1 GCA_009885515.1 Rhodobiaceae bacterium
AAATTGCGAAAGGTGAAACAAAGGTCGCTTTGCTGGCCGGATCGGAGGATCTGGCGACGCTGGTTGGTGCGTTAAACAAGGGTGTGAAGCTCAATTGGGGCGAGGATGCCGGAGGCGAACCCATCCATATCGGCGATAATCGCCGTAGCTCCAATGACATGGAGCGCGCGCATTCGCTCTACTTTCCAGTCAACGCCTATCCTTTGTTCGAGAACGGCATTCGCGGACATAAGGGCCGAAGTGTTCGCGAGCATCAACTGGAGATCGGCCGCCTGTTCTCTCCGTTTACGAAAGTGGCCGCCGGCAATCCGATGTCATGGTTTCCAACGTTTCGTACGCCCGAGGAAATTGCGACCCCTGGTGAGAACAACCGGTATGTCGGATTCCCGTACACCAAATACATGAACGCCATCATTCAAGTCGATATGGCGGCCGCTGTCGTTATGACAAATGTCAAAACCGCACGCGACCTTGGGATTTCCGAAGACAAATGGGTCTATCTGCACGGGTGTGCCGAAGCGACAGACATCTGGCATGTCAGTGAACGGGTGAACTACCATTCCTCTCCAGCGATTCAAAAGATGGGACAGAAGGCGTTTGCGATGGCCGCGAAGGGCGCGGCCGACATGGACTTCTTCGACCTTTATTCTTGTTTTCCTTCGGCGGTGCAGATTGGGTGTCAGGAGCTTGGGATTGACGAATTCGACAGGCGCGGGCTGACCGTGACCGGTGGCCTTCCTTATTTTGGTGGCGCAGGAAACAACTATGTCATGCATTCAATCGTTATGATGATGGAAAAGGTGAGGGCGCAACGCGGCAGTTTCGGTCTGGTCACGGCGAGTGGCTGGTACATCACGAAGCATGCGATGGGCATCTATTCGACCAACGCTGTGAAAGGCGACTGGCAAAGGGAAGATCCCAAATCGTATCAAAGCGAACTTGATACGATGGCGCGTCCGGCGGTCGATCCCAAACCGGATGGCGACGGGGTGGTGGAAACCTACACCGTCATGCATGACCGGACTGGTCCGAAGATGGGTATTATTATAGGGCGGTTGCCCAATGGTTCGCGATTTGTGGCACTGACGCCGAACGACCCTGCAACGCTGAACGGCCTGATGGAGCGGGAAGCGTTGGGACGGCGAGGGCGCGTGACGCCGGGTGACAAGACCAATCTTTTTGTACCGCAGTGAGCCATGGCGCGTCTCTATCTTGTCAGGCACGGCGAACCGGCGGGGAATTGGGGAAGTTCTCCGGACCCTGATCCAGGGCTTACGGACCTTGGACATCAACAGGCCAAAGCGACGGCTGACCGGTTGCGGTTGCTGACGCCAAAGCAAATAGTCACAAGCCCAATGCGGCGAGCGGCCGAAACCGCAATGCCTCTGGCGATGTCGCTGTCCATGCAACCGCATATCGCCCAGGAGGTTTCGGAAATTCCGACGCCTGACAACATGTCGATGCAGAATCGGGGAAGTTGGCTTCGTGCGATCATGGCTCGAGAGTGGGTTGACATGGACCCCGGTTTGCGGCGGTGGCGGGATGACATCGTTGCGTTTCTCACGCAATTAAATGGGGACACCGCGGTGTTTTCACATTACGTGTCTATCAATGCCGCTTTGGGGTCAGCGATTGGCGATGACCGGGTGATGTGTTTTTCGCCGGCGCATGCGTCTGTGACGATTCTTGAAACAAATGGGCGGGCGTTGTCGCTCGTTGAACTCGGAGACACGGCACAAACCGCCGTGAGATAGGCTGGCTGTTCATGACTGAATTGCACTGGATGACCGCGACACAGCTGGTGGCCGCCTATCGGGAAAAAAGCACATCGCCGGTCGAGGTGGCCGAATATTTACTGGGGCGCATTGAGGCTTTGGACTCCAGTGTCAATGCGATGTGTTTAATCGATCACGAAGCGACGATGGGTCAAGCGGCGGCATCGGAAGAGCGCTGGATGAGGGGTGAGCCCCAGGGCTTGTTGGACGGCGTGCCGGTTGCGATCAAGGATTTGGTTGTGTCCAAGGGTTGGCCGACAATGCGCGGTTCCAATACTGTCGATCGAAATCAGCCTTGCGAGGATGATGCGCCGAGTGTCGCCCGATTGCGCGAGCATGGTGCTGTCTTTATCGGAAAATCGACGTCTCCGGAATTTGGCTGGAAGGGAACGAACGATAGTCCGCTTACCGGCGTGACCAGAAACCCATGGAACCTGAGCAAGACGCCTGGGGGCTCAAGTGGTGGGGCAGGGGCAGCGCTTGCGGCCGGGTATTGTCCGTTGGCAATTGGCACCGATGCGGGTGGGTCCATTCGTATTCCGGCAAGCTTTTGCAGTGTGTTTGGATTGAAGCCGACATTTGGGCGGGTGGCGGCCTGGCCCGCCAGCCCGTTCACGACGCTGGCCCATGCCGGTCCGATGGCGCGGACAGTTGCCGATAGTGCGTTGTTTCTGAATGTGATTAGTGAACCCGATACAAGGGACTGGTATCAGCAACCGTTTGCCCAAGTCGATTATTGCTGGAATCTTGCCAAGGGAATTCGCGGGGCGAAAGTCGCTTTTAGTCCGCGGCTTGGATGGGTTGAGCGCGTCGATCCGGAAGTTGAGGCGGTTGTGGCCAAGGCCGTTACGAGGTTTTCCGAGTTAGGTGCTCACGTTGAACTGGCGGATCCACCTACGCGCGACCCATCCGCATTCTTCAGAGTGTTGTATTTTTCCGGCGCGGGGTTCTTGCTGGACGAATATCCGCCGGAGAAGCTGGACCTGCTGGACCCCAATCTTCGGCTGGTTGTTGAGGAGTCGCGTGCGATAACGCGCCGGGATTTTCAGCAAGCGACGGCTGATCGTGCTGCCTATGGCGCATCCATGAAGGCCTTCATGACAGCTTACGACTTCCTGGTGACACCCATGATTGCTGTGCCCCCGTTCGACACGCCACATGTCACTCCGTTTGATCCGCAGGGGACACTGTGGATGGAATGGACGCCTTTCACCTACCCCTTCAACTTGACGCAGCAACCGGCGGCGAGCGTGCCTTGCGGCTTTACGGATTCCGGGTTGCCCATCGGAATCCAAATTGTTGGACGTCACGGCGATGACGCGAGGGTCCTGCAGGCGGCACATGCGCTGGAGCAATTTCTGGGATTGGCAGAGCGTCATCCGGAAGGGTATTGATCCATATGTGGAGCCCGGGTCCGGAAATTCTCACTGTTGCTGAAATGAACGAGATTGACCGGCTGGCGGTGTCGTCCGGCATCTCGAATCTGTCGTTGATGGAGAATGCCGGCCGGCAGGTTGCCAATGAAATTTGCAAACGCTGGTCATTGCGAAAAGCAACGGTCTTGTGTGGACCAGGCAACAATGGGGGGGATGGGTACGTTGTGGCGCGGCATCTTCAGGCGCGCGGATGGCCGGTGCAAGTCGTGACAATCGGCGATCATGCTGCGCTCAAACCAGATTCGGCACAGATGGCAAAGCGATGGAGCGGCGGCACGAGCGTCTTCAATCCGGAGAAGCCGGTACATGGAGATATTTTCGTGGATGCCGTGTTCGGTGCGGGGCTTTCCCGGGGACTTGGCGCAGACCTCAGCCAACTCTTTGAAGATATTGAAGTGTCGGATGCACCGGTGGTGGCGGTTGATATTCCCAGCGGCATTGACGGCGACCGAGCGAAGTTTTTGGAAGGGTCACAGCCCTGGTCCGCTGATTTGTGTGTGACTTTTTTTCGCAGGAAACCCGCGCATTTGCTTTACCCCGCACGCCAGCATTGCGGCGAAATTGTTTGTGCGGACATCGGTATACCGGTTGGCATGGTTTACGCGCTGACAGACGTTCACAGTAACGAGTTGCCCAGGCGCATGCGGTGCGATGAAAACACTTGGCCAATTCCAGCAGATGACCTGAATCCGGCGAGGCACAAATATCAACGTGGCCACTGTGTGGTGGTGAGTGGCCCAGCTCTCATGACGGGGGCCGCTCGACTTGCGGCGCACGCTGCCTTGAGGGCAGGGGCCGGTTTGGTGACGGTTGTTGGTGATGGTGGGGCTGCACCGATATTGGCCCGATCTCTGACTGCGATCATGGTGCGCGAGATTGCGGATGGCTTGTCGTTCAAACGGGTGCTTGAAGACGAGCGCGTCACGTGTGTGGTCGTGGGGCCAGGCAATGGGGTAGGGCCTGCGACAGTGTCCAATGTATTGACGGCGCTGACTTTGAGGAAAAACGTTGTTTTGGACGCTGATGCACTGACGTCATTTGGCGGCGCTCGCGAGAAACTGTTTTCGGTGCTACACAAAAACAGCGTTCTGACGCCGCATGAAGGAGAGTTCGAGCGGCTTTTCCCTGGCTTGCTCCAGAAATCCGCGAATCGGATTGAAGCGGCCCGGGTTGCAGCCCAATTGTCGGGCGCAGTGGTGCTGCTGAAAGGTGCCGATACGGTGGTTGCAAACCCGCAAGGCCAGGCTGTGGTCAACACAAATGCACCAGCTGATCTTGCAACCGCGGGTTCAGGAGATGTGCTGGCCGGGATCATTGGCGGGCTAATTGCTCAAGGAATGCAGGCATTTGAGGCCGCCGTTGCGGGCGCGTATTATCATGGTGCGTGCGGCAGATTGGCTGGCCGTGGTCTGACGGCAGAGGACCTTCCGAAACTCTTGCCATACGCGATGCAAGATTGAATTCGCGGGCTTTGAGTTTCAAGATCACCCTGCTATAGCACCGCCCTTGTTAGGCTACAGGAACGGCGGA
>VFKO01000140.1 GCA_009885515.1 Rhodobiaceae bacterium
GAACCCATCACGCTCGACAAACTGATCGCAGAGTGGGACGCCACCCGCCAGCTCATGTTTTGCGACGAGGGACGCGGCGCGCCCCCCGCACGTGGCGCGCTCGCCAGCGCGCCAAAGTCTCCTTGGGGCATCCTCACCGGCCCCGAAGGCGGCTTCGATCCGGTAGAGCGCGAGATGCTTCGGGTGCAAAGTTTCGTAACGCCCGTCTCACTTGGTCCCCGCATCATGCGTGCCGACACGGCATCACTCGCCGCCATCGCCGTCTGGCAATCGACACTCGGCGACTGGGGTTAACACCTTCTCCCCTTGCGCAAGGGCGCCGGGCGCGCCTACATGGGGGAAATCATATTGAGGTCTACCCATGTCTGTCCCGCAATCCGGCGGTGGTTTGATTACATCCAAGTCCGACCTGATCGCCTCCCTCGCTGACGGCTGCAAGCCGCAGTCAGAATGGCGCATCGGGACCGAGCACGAAAAATTCGGCTACGATCTCAAAACCTTGGCGCCCTTGCCCTACGAAGGCCGCCCCGGCGTCCGCGGCATGCTCGAAGGCTTGCAGCGTTTCGGCTGGGAGCCGATCATGGAAGGCCCCCACATCATCGGCCTCAAACAGGACGGCGCCGCCATCAGCCTCGAGCCCGGCGGCCAGCTGGAGCTTTCCGGCGCGCCGCTGATGAGCCTCCACGAAACCTGTTCCGAAACGAACTTGCACCTCGACCAGGTCAAAGAGGTCGCCACCGAAATCGGCGCCGGTTACATCGGCCTGGGTTATCACCCGACCGCACGCCTTGAAGATGTCCCCGTAATGCCAAAGGGCCGTTACGGCATCATGCGCCGCTACATGCCGCGCGTCGGCGGTCTGGGCCACGAGATGATGTTCCGCACCTGCACCATCCAGGTCAACCTCGACTTCTCGTCCGAAGCCGACATGGTCAAAAAATTCCGCGTCGGCCTCGCGCTTCAACCCATAGCGACCGCGATTTTCGCCGCTTCGCCCTTCCGCGAAGGCCGCCCCAACGGCTTTCTCTCTTACCGCGCCCATGTCTGGACCGACGTCGACAACGCCCGCTCCGGCATGCTGCCGTGGGTCTTCGACGAGGGCATGAGCTTTGAGCGCTACGTCGACTATGCGCTCGACGTGCCGATGTACTTCATCTATCGCGATGGCAAATACCACGACGTCGCCGGAAAATCCTTCCGTGATTTCCTCGCCCACAAACTGGAAGGGTTCGAAAAAGTCGACCCCACGCTCGCCGACTGGGCCGATCACCTGACGACCATTTTCCCCGAAGTGCGCCTGAAGAAATTCCTCGAAATGCGCGGCGCCGACGGCGGCCTCTGGCAACGCATCTGCGCGCTGCCCGCCTTGTGGACCGGCATCTACTACGACCAAGCCTCACTCGACGCCGCCTGGGACATGGTCAAAGACTGGACCGCCGAGGAACGCAGCGCCCTGCGCGAAGCGGTGCCCAAGCTCGGCCTCAAGACCCCCTTCCGCAACACCAATGTCCAGGCGCTCGCCCGCCACATGCTGATGATCTCAAAAGCAGGCCTGCGCACCCGCGCTCGGCACGACTCCATCGGCGGCACCGAAGAAGGCTTCATCGAACCCCTCTTCCAAATCGTCGAAGGCAACAAAACCCGCGCGGAAGACTTGCTTGAAAGATTCCACGGCCCCTGGAAAGGCGACGTGACGAAGCTGTTCGAGGAGTTTTCATATTGATCGCGTGCCGCCATGTTTCGTTTGACGGAATAATGTGCGATACTGCCCGTTCGATTTGAAAGTCCGGCCTATGACATTGAGTGTTAACACGCAGGAGGCCGACAGGCTTGCCCGCGAACTTACGCAGCTTACCGGCGAGTCCCTGGACGACGCCGTAACCCGTGCGCTGGCAGAGCGACTGGATCGCGA
>VFKO01000148.1 GCA_009885515.1 Rhodobiaceae bacterium
GCGAGGTTTCTGAGTTCTTGCATCTGGCCGACGCGGCCCATCGGGTTGCCTGAGGCGCTGGCGTCTTGTTCGCTGCCCATCGTTCCCGAGCGCATCGAGCCGGGGTTCAAGCGTTCCCAGGCGCCCTTGGTCGGGAAGGGGCCGGGGGCGATGGCGTTGAGGCGAATGCCGTGGGCGGCCCATTCGACGGCCAACGATTTCGTCATGACATTGAGGCCTGCCTTCGACATGGCGGAGGGAACGGTGAACGGGCCACCGTTCCATACCCAGGTCGTCAGAATCGAAATCACGTTCGCCTTTTGCTTTTGCTCGATCCAGCGTTTGCCGGCGGCGAGCGTCACGTAAAACGTGCCGTGGAAGACGATGTTGGCGATGGCGTTGAAGCCGTTGGGTGACAGGTCTTTGGTGCGGCTGATGAAATTGCCGGCGGCGTTGTTGACGAGGCCATCAAGCGGGCCTTCGTTGAAGACGCGAGTCATCATGTCATCGACAGCATCGGCTACACGGATGTCGCACTCAAGGCCCGTGACGCGGGTGTTGTGTGCCTTCGACAGCTCCTTTGCAGTTTCCTCGACCACAGAACCGCGACGGCCGCAGATGTAGATTTCGGCGCCAAGCTTGGCATACTCGTCCGCCATTTCGCGGCCCAAGCCCGTGCCCCCGCCGGTGACGAGGAAGCGTTTGCCTTTGAAGAGGTCGGAGCGAAAGAGGGTCATGGGTGAAGTCCTTTGCGGGAGAAGTTGGCCTTACTTTGCACGGCGCTGATGCGCGGGCAACCGCAGAAGCAGGTCCAGTAATGTTGCTGCTGAGGACGCAGGTCTGTCGGGCAGGAGGCGCGAGAGTTTTGGCCGGTTCAGCGATATGCCCGACTTGCGGCGAGGTGAGGGCTGGAGGCTTTCGTATTCAACTTCGAGCACCAGCGCGATGTCCGGTGTGCAGGTTACTTCGGTGACCGGACCAAATCGTTTTCCCGGGTGAGCATTGGCAAATGTCGAAATCTGTTCACGCCACACGCCAGCGGACATTTTGGCAATCGGGGTGAGTTTCTCTTTGTCCCAGACGCCGAAGGTACAAATGAGGTCTGATGACCGGGACCGGCCGTGCTCGACATACATGAGAAGTGCTTCAACGCTGCCAGGTTGGCTGTGTTCTGGGGCTGGAATAAGGGCGCCGGTTTGCTGCTCTGACTTGCTGGTGGGGAACGCCTCGTCTGAGGGAATGAATCCTGTCAGCAGTTTGATCAAGGTCCAGCGGCCCTTTGCGTCGCACGCGTCGAGCCACGCCTCGAGGCGCTTGGGGAGTTCACTGCGGCCAAGCGTGGACAAGCCGTCCAGGATTTCGGCGAGGGATGGCGCTCTGTTGGTGCCATGGCGGGCTGGCCACAGTAGCGCAATGGTTTCAGCGACATCGCCGACGTATTTGAGCGCCAGAGCGAACAGAACGGGGTCGAGCCTGGAATCGGCAAGGCCGCGGACGAGCGACAGTTTCAGTCGGCGAAACGTGAGCGTCCGATTCAGAAGGTCTTGCGCGATCCTGCTTTCGCTTTCTCCGACGTGCGAGGCGTAGTCGGCGCGCAGGCGCTGTTTGAATTCTGGATCACTCGCTGTTGCCAGGCGATCCACAAGTTCAGCGAAGCGGTTCATTTGGGGGGCACGTCGTCATGACCGTAACCCTTGATGGCAAGCGGGCGGGCGGCGATGCCATTTACCTTGGCCCAATGGATGAGGGCTGCTTCTTCGCCGTGGGTGATCCAGAGTTCGCCTGGGGAAACTTCAAGAACGGTACGTGTCAGTTCGTGCCAGTCGGCGTGGTCGGAGATGATCAGAGGCAGTTCGCCCCCGCCTTGCTGCGCGCGCTTGCGGGTTCGCATCCAGCCGCTGGCAAAACTTGTGACCGGTTCGTATTTGGCGTCTGCGAACAGGCGCCAGGCCGAAGGCGGCGCGATGGCAATTTTGCCACCCAAAACCGATGGCAGTTTTCCTTCAAGAGGTGACAGGTGCCCGAGCCGCACGGCGTGTGCCTCGTAGATGTTGCAAAGTTTGGCCGTTGCGGCATCGACGAAAATTTCGTCGTCATAGCCTGCCTCGCGCAATTCGGCGATCAGGCGCTGGGCTTTGCCCAATGAGTATGCGCCGACGACGTGTGAACGTTCGGGAAAGAGACCAAGGGAATGAAGCAGTTTTGCGACTTCGTCTTTTGCCGGCGGGTGCTGGAATACCGGAAGACCAAACGTAGCCTCGGTGATGAAGACGTCGCATGGAACCGGTTCAAATGCGGGACATGTTGGATCACGGGCGCGTTTGTAGTCACCGGAGACGACAAGGCGCGCGCCCTGGACTTCGATCAGGATTTGCGCCGAGCCCAGAACATGACCTGCGGGCTTCAGTGTGACGCGCGCCTCGCCCAGGGTGATTGCTTCGTCGAAGCATGCGGTCTGTCTGGAGGCGGCAAATTTCGGGCCATAGCGCACTTCCATTACATCGAGTGTCGGTGCGGTGGCCAATACGGCGTCGTGGCCTGCGCGAGCGTGATCGGAATGGCCGTGGGTTATAACGGCGCGTGGAACTTTTCGAATTGGGTCGACGTAAAAGTCACCCGCCGCGCAATAGAGGCCGGATTTGGTGAGGGTCAGGATATCCACCGCGCGCATAGGTGATGCCGGGGTCTAGCTCTTGCCCATATAGGCCATGCACTCGACTTCGACTTGGGCGCCGAGTGCAAGACCATTGGCACCGAAGGCGGAACGCGCGGGCAAGCGATCAGGCTTGAAATAGGTGACGTAGACCTTGTTGAAGCCGGTCCATTTCCCCATGTCGGCCATCATGATTGTGCATTTAAAGACGTTGTCGAAGGTCAGGCTGTTGTCGTTCAAGACCTTTCGGATATTCTCCATTGTCTGGCGTGCCTCGGCCTCCATGCCGCCGGTTACGAGTTCGAGCGTGCCGGGTACGTTCCCCAGCGCGCCGGAAAGGTAAAGTATATCCCCAACACGGACCGCTTGGCTGAACGGGAGATTTGTCGCCTTGGCGGCGGGCGAGGTAATGAACTGGGGCATCCGGCACGTCCTTGTTTGCAGGATAGTGTACCTATCCGCAGGCGTGCGGCGACAGATAAATGTGCAGATGAATTCGAGAACGGCCAAAAGTGGGAACGAGGAGGTGGAGAAATTGCCGCCTGCCTTTTCGGCGTGGTTTGCCGGGCGAGGGTGGAGCCCGCGGCCGTTTCAGCTTGAACTGATTGCGGCGGCGAGAGCGGGGGAGAGCGTGTTGCTGACGGCGCCGACTGGTGGGGGAAAAACGCTGGCGGGGTTTTTGCCGAGCCTGATCGAGCTGGCGGGGCCACTTCCTCCCTCCCGCTTTCGCCAAGGCTTCGGCGGGCAAGCCGCCTTGCCGCTGCACGGCAATCCCATCATCGCGCGATTGAGGGCGCGGGCGGAGAACCGGCAGCGTGGCATTCATACGCTCTATGTCTCGCCGCTGAAGGCGCTGGCCGTCGACATAGCGCGTAATCTCGAGA
>VFKO01000448.1 GCA_009885515.1 Rhodobiaceae bacterium
CGGTTGCCGGTGTGCTGGTTCTGCAGCCTGATTTCGGGCAGACATTGCTGCTGTCGGTGGTGTGTGCGGCATTGCTGTTTCTGGCGGGCTTGCGCTGGCAATGGCTGGCGGCGTTTGGCGGCCTGGCGGTGGCGGGCGGCGTGGGCGCTTATTTGTTCGTCCCGCATGTGGCGAGCCGCATCGACCGCTTTATGAGCGCCGACCAGGGGGACAGTTTTCAAGTCAATACCGCTCTCAATGCGTTTGTGAACGGCGGGATCACCGGGGTCGGGCCGGGGGAGGGGACGGTCAAGTTCGTGCTGCCCGACGCGCATGCGGATTTTATTTTTGCGGTCGCAGGCGAGGAATTCGGGCTGGCGGCTTGTACGGCGCTGATCATGCTTTTTGGTGTCGTGGTCTGGCGGGCGCTGAAGCGGGCGCTGGAGGAAAGCGATCATTTCATACAGTTGGCGGCGGCAGGCCTTGCCGTGATGTTCGGCTTGCAAGCGGTGATCAACATCGCGGTCAGTTTGAGCCTGCTGCCGGCCAAAGGTATGACCTTGCCGTTTGTCTCGTATGGCGGATCGTCGATGCTGGCAGTGGCGCTGACGGTGGGCATGCTGCTGGCGCTGACGCGCGAGCGGCTGCCGGGATACCGGAGATTCTGATGTCAAGACCGGTCGTGATCGCTGCTGGCGGAACGGGCGGGCATATTTTCCCGGCGCAGTCTCTGGCCCAGGAACTGGCACGTCGCGGACGGCGCGTGGTGCTGATGACCGATGATCGCGGCCACAATTATGCGCAGGCTTTCCCGCAAGCTGAAATCGTGACTGTGGCTTCTGCAACGTTTGCGGGGCTGGGACGGATTGGCAAGGGCTTGGCTTTTTTGCGGCTGGTTCGAGGAGCGGCGTCTGCCTATTTCGCGTTGGCGCGGATCAAGCCGTGCGTTGTGGTGGGGTTCGGCGGCTATCCCGCCCTGCCGACGATGTTCGCGGCGGCGCGGCGCGGCTTGCCGAGCGTCATTCATGAGCAGAATGCGGTGCTGGGGC
>VFKO01000237.1 GCA_009885515.1 Rhodobiaceae bacterium
AACCTGTGCGCCAACAACTATCTGGGCCTGGCCAGCCACCCGGCCATCGTCAAAGCTGCTCACGAAGCGCTCGACCGTTGGGGCTACGGCGTGGCCTCGGTGCGTTTCATCTGCGGTACGCAAGAAGTTCACAAAGAACTCGAACGCCGCATCAGCGAATTCTTAGGTACAGAAGACACGATCCTCTATTCGTCGTGCTTCGACGCCAATGGCGGGTTGTTCGAAACCATTTTGGGCGAGGAAGACGCCGTCATTTCCGACGAGCTCAACCACGCCAGCATCATCGATGGCATCCGCCTCTGCAAAGCCCAACGCGCCCGCTATCGCAACGGCGACATGGACGACCTCGAAGCGAAGTTGAAGGCGGCGTCAGGCGCCCGCTTCCGCCTCATCGCCACCGACGGCGTGTTCTCGATGGACGGGTACTACGCAAAGCTCGCTGACATATGTGCGCTCGCCGAAAAATACGGCGCGCTGGTGATGGTCGACGACAGCCACGCCTCAGGCTTCACCGGCAAGACCGGCCGCGGCTCTCACGAACGTGCCGGCGTCATGGGCCGCATCGACATTTTTACGGGGACACTCGGCAAGGCGCTCGGCGGAGCCAGCGGCGGCTTTACCTCGGGACGCAAGGAAGTCATCGATCTCCTGCGCCAGCGTTCGCGCCCCTATTTGTTCTCGAATTCGCTGCCGCCGATGATCGCCGCGTCCTCCATCGCCGCCCTCGATCTCCTAACGACATCGAGCGACCTTATGGACCGCCTGCGCAACAACACGAATTTCTTCCGCGGCAAAATGACGAAACTCGGCTTCAACATCCTGCCCGGCGAACACCCGATCGCGCCGATCATGTTGGGCGACGCCGCCCTCGCCGGACAATTGGCCGAACGCATGCTCGCGAAAGGCGTCTACGTCATCGGCTTTTCCTATCCCGTCGTCCCCCAAGGCAAAGCCCGCATCCGCACCCAAATGTCGGCGGCCCTGACGCGCAAAGATCTCGAACTCGCCGTTGGAAAATTCGCCGAAGTGGGCAGACAAATGGGACTGATCTCATAAGAAGAGTGGGAAAAAAGCCATGATCCGTATACGAAGAATTGACCACGTCGCGATACACGTCGACGACGTCGCTCGTACTGCTTCGTTCTACACGGAGGTGTTGGGATGCACTCGTACGGCGCCGGTGGCCGCTCCGTCCGGCCGACGAGAAGCGCTGCAAGCCGCTGTTGGGACCCCTGCACCGACCGGTGGCTTTTGGGTGGACCTGCCGGGCAGCCAAATACACGCAATCAAGGCAGACCGCACCAGCGGGATCATCAATCCCTTCGGTCCCCACGTTGCCTTCGAAGTTGAGGACTTTGACGAAGCAAAGCGAGATCTCGATGCGCGCGCCCTGGAATATGTGGAAGCACCGGAAGGTACGCCCGTGCGCCAACTGTGGCTGCTCGATCCGAGTCGTAACACGATCGAACTCTGGGCGCGCCGCTGAACAAACACAAGAATCAACGCAATTGGACTAAACTGCCAGGGCCGCCTCCAACGCTGCTTGGTTGAACGCCTCCGCCGGCACTGCGTCGGGTCCGGCGATCGGTGCCATCATCAGACCCGTGATGACGGGATCGGCCATGAACAGGCCGAACAGACGCGCGCGCCGTGCCCGCGCTTCTTCGCCGAATTCGCAGTCGCGCACCGAAGCCAGGCGCGCGGCCAACCGTAAACGCCGCATGCGTTCGCGCCGCTCCTCGGCGTAGGGCGCGAACGCGGCGGCTTGCCAGTCCGCAGTCGACTTCAAGATGTCGCTCACGATGCGCACGTCGCGATGTGCGATCGACAGGCCCTGCCCGATGATCGGATCGTTGTGCCCCGCAGCGTCGCCGATCGCGACTACGCCGGGCGTGAACGGCTCGTCGGCCCAGGTGTCGTTGTTGGGATAGACGAAACAATGGCTGGCAGGTTTGCCCGCGGCAATCGCCTCCGATTGCGGCACGCAGGCCAGCCGAAAGCCGTCGGCGAAACGCTGCGGCGCCTCCTCGCCCATGAAGCGTTCCTTGTCGCCCAGCGCCACGCCCTGATAAAGCCGCGCCCGCCCGTCGCCTTGCGGGAAGATGAAATAGTTGATGTCGCCGACGGTTCCAATCGCCTGCTTGTCCGCGGGCCAACCATGCGCGCCCTCGATCAGCATTCCGGAAAACCAGTGATGAATGGGATCGGCGCTGACCTTGATGCCGGCCTGCTGCGCCGTCTTGCCGTGACGCCCGTCCGCGGCCAAGACAAGACGCGGCCGGATCTCATGCGCGACGCCGTCGTGCTCGAACCGCACCACGGGCGCCGAACCAGGCACCACCTGCGTCTTGCGCACGCTGCGCAAAAACCGCGCGCCCGAAGCCACCGCCGCGTCGTCGAGAATCCCGCACAGTTTTGGATGCCCGATCGTCAGCGGCCCCTCGCTGCCCGGCAGCATGGCGGCGAATTCCAGCGTCTGCGCCTCAGCCTGTTCCGGCGACAGCAACTCGTCGTAACCGACATGGCGCTTGATGTGATGCGCGCCGTGCGAACGATAAAGGTCGTAAAGCCCAAGCCTCTTCGCCTCATTCACGCCCCACGGCGCCATCCATTCGCCGCGCACCACGTCGCGATGCTCGGCCGTGATCTCCAGCATCAACACCGAATGCCCCGCCCGCGCCATCACCGTCGCAAACACCCCGCCCGCGATGCCGCCGCCGATGACGGCGAAGTCGGGCGTCTCGATGCGGCTCATGCGCCGACCGCAACCCAACGCGGCAGCAGACCGTTCTCGTGTGCTTCACGTTCCAGCCCTTGCCGGAAATCCGGATGCGCCAAACCTATCAGCGCCTGCGCCCGCTCGGAGACCGACTTGCCCTTCAAATTCGTCATGCCGTATTCGGTGACGACGTACATCGTGTCGGAACGCGGCGTGGTTACGATATTGCCGGGTGTGAGATTGAGTACAATGCGGCTCTTGCGCTGACCCTTCTTTTCATAGGTCGATGACAACAGCATGA
>VFKO01000203.1 GCA_009885515.1 Rhodobiaceae bacterium
GGTCGATCATCCGTCTGCACAAGCTCCACGACGGCTACGATCCGACGGACCGGGTTGCCGCTATGAACCATTTGCAGACGCACCACGAGGCGGGCGAGTTGGTGACGGGATTGCTTTATCTCGATCCAAATCCACGCGACATGCACGGGTTTTTGCGCACCGTCGATGTTCCGCTGAACCGGCTCGGCGCGAAGGAACTTTGTCCGGGCGCGAAAATCCTGGAGTCAATCAACGACGAATATCGCTAAGGAGATTTGATGATGGGCCGGCTTCAAGGCAAGCGTGCAATTGTCACGGGTGCGGGATCAGGTATCGGGCGGGCGTCGGCCAAGGCGTTCGCGCGTGAGGGCGCGGCTGTGCTTTGCGTCGATAAATCGGAAGCGGTGCATGAAACCGTCGAGATGATCACGAAAGCGAATGGCCGCGCGTTGGGTATGATGGCGGATGTGGGTCTGGAATTCGACGTGCACGCTTTTGTCGCGCGTGCGGTACGGGAGCTTGGCGGGATCGACGTCATTTATGCCAATGCCGGAATTTCGGGGGGCTATGTACCGATCACCGAACAAAGTCTTGAGCAATGGCAGGAAATTCTGCGCGTGAATTTGATTGGGCCGTTTTTGGCGATAAAGCATGTGGCACCGCACATGATCGCACAGAAGAAGGGCTCGATCATTTGTACGGCATCGGTCGCTGGCATTCGCGCAAATGCGGGGCCGACACCATATTCGGCATCGAAAGCGGGGGTAATCTCGTTGGTGCAAACGGCGGCCAATGAATTCTATGGCACCGGCGTGCGGGTCAATGCGGTTTGTCCGGGGCTGATAGAAACCGGTATGACAAAGCCGATCTTTGATGGTGCGCGGGCGCGCGGTACGGATGGCAGGATCGGGCAGCTCAATGCGTTGGCGCGCTACGGCCAGCCGGAGGAGATTGCGGCGATGGTATTGTTTCTCGCGTCGGACGAGGCGTCGTATGTCAACGGGCAGGCCTTTGCCGTCGACGGCGGGTTGACGTCGTCACTGCCGTTCGTTGTGCGGAAATAGAATGATGTTCGACAGCGCTCGCCTAAAGAAATTCATCGGAACCTGCTGGGACGATGCAATCGTTCCGTCGATCATCGAGTACATACGTATCCCCAACAAGTCGCCGTACTATGATCCGCAATGGGTTGAGCACGGGTACATGGATGACGCGGTCAAGCTGATGGAAGCTTGGGCGCGCGAAAAGATTTCAGCGCTCGCGGGCGCGACGTTGGATGTCGTGCGATTGCCGGGGCGCACACCTGTAATTTTCATCGAAGTCCCGGGTGAAGGTGCGGATACAGTTCTGCTCTACGGTCATCTCGACAAGCAACCGGAGATGCAGGGTTGGTGGGACGGGTTTGGGCCGTGGACGCCGGTGATGAAGGGCGAGCGGCTCTATGGGCGTGGCGGAGCAGATGACGGCTACGCGATGTACGGCGCGATCACGGCGCTGTTGGCGCTGAAGGAACAGGGTGTAAGTCACGCGCGCTGCGTGATTCTGATCGAAGCCTGTGAGGAATCGGGCAGTTACGACTTGCCATTTTACATCGATCATTTGGCGGCGCGTATCGGCAAGCCGTCGCTGGTGATTTGTCTGGATTCGGGATGCGGGAATTACGACCAGTTGTGGCTGACGACGTCACTGCGCGGGCTTGTGATGGGTACGCTGACGGTGCGGGTGTTGAGCGAAGGCGTGCATTCGGGTGATGCGTCCGGCATTGTGCCGTCGAGTTTCCGGATTGCACGCAATTTGTTGTCGCGGCTGGAAGATGAAGCGACCGGGCGGATTCTTACGGATGAGCTTTATGTGCAGGTCCCGCCACAACGCATCGAGCAAGCGCGCTCTGCTGCCAAAGTTCTGGGGCCAGAGGTTTATTCGAAGTTGCCGCTTGCGGGCGGGACTTTGCCGATGGGCGACGATCTGACCGAGTTGGTCTTGAACCGGACTTGGCGGCCGCAGCTTTCGGTGATTGGTGCGGATGGGCTGACGTCCGTTGCCGATGCCGGCAATGTGTTGCTGCCGTTCACGACGCTGAAGTTGAGCCTGCGATTGCCGCCGACGATGGACGGACAGAAGGCTGCCGAAATTGCGACAAGAGTTCTCGGCAAGGACGCGCCTTACAATGCGCAGGTCGAGGTCAAACTTGATCGCGGATCGACGGGATGGAATGCGCCGGCGCTGGCGCCGTGGCTGGAGGCGTCTGTTGCGCGCGCGTCAGAGATGGCGTTCGGCAAACCTGCCGTTTACATGGGCGAGGGCGGCAGCATTCCGTTCATGGGCATGCTCGGCGAGAAATTTCCCGACACGCAGTTTGTGGTCACCGGCGTGCTGGGACCGCACTCAAACGCGCACGGGCCGAACGAGTTCCTCGATATACCAACGGGCAAACGCGTGACCATGGCGATTGCGCAGGTTGTGGCGGATCATTATATGCGGGCGCGTTAAAGCGATAGCATGTGGCCTTGTTCGGGGTTCGCTTTTCCGGCGAGCGTGTCGCGGTAGACGCGTTCGACTTCGGCGTGGCCTTTCCCCGGGGTAATTTTCATCCAGGTGTCAACTGAGATGATGAAGGGCTTCCACGCTTGCGCCGTGCGCTGATCGACTCCGGCTTGGCCCCAGTCCTGGGAGCGTTGCTTAATGTGATCGGGGGCGAAGAAGAGCATGGGTTTGGGGCCGGGCAGATCGCCGCCGCCCGACATTTTGTCCCAATGGGTCGCGCCAACGGAGCAGCTGTATTTCAGGTTCTCGTTCCAAAGCCGGTGCACGGCGGCGCGGACTTCGCCGTTGCCGGCCATATCGACGAAGACGGCGCTGGTGTCGTGCGGGCTCTGGGCGATGGTGTTGTAGGCGACGACGCGGTCATAGTATTTGGTTTTTTCCGCGAAGGCCGTGTTCGAATTCGATGTCAGACCAACGACTGCGACCTGGCCGCGACGATTGGCGTGGAGGAGGTGGGCGAGTGCCAGAGAGGTTTTGCTCGAGGCGCTTGAGATCACGACTTCGCGGGCGCCGAAGAAATCGTTGTTTGCCAGAAAATCGTCAATGAAGAACGAGGTCATGAACAGCGGGCGCAGGAGCGCTTGTTCGGCCTCGCGTTTTTCGTCGTAGGCGAGGTCGGCGTCGACGCGCAAATAGTTGTTATAGACCGCCGACATTTTCTGGCGATGGGCGGCGCCGTCGAAGAAGCCTTGTGGCGTGACGCGCGCGGGCTTGACGACGAGATGCGTCGACATCGGGAGATATCCGTAGATTCGTTCGCCAACTTTCACGCCGGCATGCGTCGACTCGATCACGTCGCCGAAGCCCCAGACCGGCACGCGGCCCCAGCCTTCGGGCGCGGGGAAAAAGTTCCAGTACATCATCGCGTCGCCGAAGGCGCCGTAGGTGACATTGTTGGCGGTGAAGGCGAAGTGATCGATCTTGATCAGCGCTTGACCGGGTTTCAGCGCCAAGGACGTTTCGGCGAATTTCGTTTCGTGCAGGCCTTTGCGGCTGACCAGGAAATCGGTTGAGGTTGTCATGGCAGAGGCTCCTGTGTGGTTGAGGCATCTTAGCGCGTGGGGCGCATTTAATCGAGGTCGGGTTTGCCGCTGCGTTGGCGCTTGACCTTGCCGCGATGAACCTTGTGTTCGACGCGTTCGGCACGCGCGGCGCGGGAGGGTTTGGTTTTCTTGCGCGGCTTGGGAACATGCGTCGCTTCGCGGATGAGCGTGACCAGGCGTTCGAGGGCGTCGGCGCGATTGCGGTCCTGGGTTCGATGGCGCTGGGCATCAATGACCAGAATGCCGTCTTTTGTCAGGCGGCGGCCTGCGAGTTTTTGCAGGCGGATCGAGACGTCGTCAGGTAGATTGCGCGAGCGGCGAACGTCGAAGCGCAGTTCGACCGCCGTCGACAGCTTGTTGACGTTTTGGCCGCCCGGGCCAGAGGCGCGGACGAAGGTTTCCTGTATTTCGTCTTCGCTGATACTGATTAAGTCGGTAATTCTAATCATGGCTGGGTCATAACGCCGATTTGCACTGATCTCGAAGGCTTGGCAAAGTCCGCTCTCACTTGCGTATTCTAGGCATTTGCGTATTCCAGGATTGAACGATGTCCAACAGAATTCTTCTGACGATAGCTTTGGTGGTGATGGCTGCAATTGCTGCAGGCGGTGCGCTGGCGGCGTCGAAACTCCGGCTGTCGATTGCCACGGGTGGAACGGGAGGGGTCTATTATCCTTATGGCGGAGGACTGGCGCGGGTGCTGACGCAACGTGTTCCCGGGCTGCAGGTGACGGCGGAAGTCACGGGAGGGTCGGTCGACAATGTGAAGCTGGTCGGTGCGGGAGATGCCGATATTGGGTTCTCGACCATCGATTCAGCGCTGGATGGTGCGCGCGGTCTTGGTGCCTACAAGGATACGGGTCCGCAGAAGATCGCGGCGCTGGCGGTGCTCTATGACAGCTTCGTCCATGTGGTGGCGCGGGACGATTCCAAAATCACGCAGGTCGTGCACTTGAAAGGCAAGCGCATTTCGGTCGGGTCGGCGGGGTCGAGTACGGAGGAGATTGCCGATCGCATTCTTGCCGCTGCCGGGCTCAACCCCGCGACAGATATCACGCGCGACAATCTGAGTGTGGCTGAGTCGGTGGCGGCCCTGAAGGACGGCAAGATCGACGCGCTGTTCTGGATCGGCGGGCTGCCGACGTCGGCGATCACGGACCTGGTGACGACCGGAAATACGAAGATTGTTTTTCTGCCGACCGGTGCATTGCTGGGAAAACTCAATGCCAAGCATCCAAATTTGTATCGCCCGTTTACTTTGCCAAAGAGTGTCTATGCCGGGACGCCTGCGGATGTGCCGGGCGTTGGCGTGTCGAACATCATGTTTGTGAGTGCGGACATGAAGGCTGAGACGGTTCAGAAAATTCTCAAAGGCATTTTCGACAATCTGGGTGAGGTGCAGAAAATTCATCCGGATGCGAAAATTCTGACGCTGGCGCGGGCGTCGGCCAAGACGGCGATTGGGTATCACCCGGCCGCGACGGCTTTCTACAAGGCGCGCGGCCGGCTTAAGTGAGCAGCGCGAAACCCGGCGAGCTGCCTGCGACTGACGAGCAACCGACCCGCAATCTTGCAGGCGCGATGGCTTGGCTTGCCGGCGGGCTTGCATTCTGCCTGGCGGCGCTGGCGCTTTACTGGACCCAGTATTCGATCGGCACCACGACCTATCGCGCGGCGTTTTTGGGGTTTGTGCTGACGCTTTCGTTTTTGCTCTATCCGGTTTTGCAGCGCTCGCGATCCAGAGATCGCGTTTGGATTATCGATGTTGTTCTGGCTCTCGTTGCCTGTGCCGCCCTGATTTATCTGGCGACGCATATCGAGGATGTGAAGACCCGGGCGACGCGGCCGCTTGAGCTTGAGGTGTGGCTGGGCTGCGGATTGGTCGCCTGTATTCTGGAGGCGACACGACGGACTACGGGTCTGGCGTTGCCGCTGATTACTGTTGCCTTTTTGATTTACGCGCTGGCGGGGCCTTTCATGCCCGAACCGCTCGATCATCGAGGTTATTCGCTGGCGCGGATTGTGGGGCAGAATTATCTGACGCTTGAGGGCATCTTCTCGACGCCGCTCGATGTTGCGGCGACATTCATTGTGTTGTTTACGATCTATGGCGCGGTGCTGGCACAGAGTGGGGCAGGCGCGTTTTTCATCGAGTGGGCCTTTGCGTTATTTGGCAAGCGTCCCAGTGCTTCGGCTCCGGGCCGCGCGACCGTTGCGTCCGGATTTCTTCTGGGGACAGTGTCGGGCAGTGGGGTGGCGACGACCGTGACGCTGGCGACCCTGGCGTGGCCGATGTTGAAGCGCTCAGGCTATCCGGCAAATGTCGCGGGCGGTTTGCTGTCGGCGGCGGGGATCGGAGCGCTGCTGTCGCCGCCGACGTTAGGGGCAGCGGCGTTCATTATCGCTGAGTATTTGCAGGTCAGCTATCTCGATGTGCTGGTGATGGCGACGCTGCCGACGCTGCTTTATTATTTGTCGTGCTGGCTGATGGTGGAGGCCGATGCGCGCCGGTTGGGGGTGGCACCGGTCAAGACGAGCGATGCGTCTGTATGGGCGCTGACCAAATCGCACGGCTATCATTTCATTTCCCTGGGCGCGATTGCCGTGTTGCTGGCGACGGGCATGAGTCCCTTTATGGCGGTGTTTTGGTCGATTGCGCTGGCCTTCGGCTTGAGCATGGTCAGGACTGAGACGCGACTGGTGCTGTTGCCTGGCATCGCCGTTGGTTGTGGCATTGCAGTCATTGCCTGGTTTTTTGAAGATCGCTTTTCGGTGGCGATCTTCTGGGGCATCTCGGCGGCGATGGCGTTCTCGGGCGCGATGTGGATTGGCGCTCGCCGCGAGGGAGGTGCGGTTGACGCCGCAGCACTTGGCATGTTCAACGCACTGATTGACGGCGCGAAGAACGTGGTTGGCGTTGCGGCGACATGCGCGTGCGCGGGTATCATCGTCTCGGTGATTACGTTGACGGGGCTTGGGCTCAATATCTCGGGACTGATCGTTGACTTCGGGGGCGGCAATGCGTTTTTCACGATCGTGCTGGCGGCGCTTGCGATGTGGCTGCTGGGCACCGCTGTGCCGGTAACGGCGTCGTACATTATTGCCGCCGTGATGCTGGTGCCGGCCTTGCGCGATGTTGGTGTGCCGGAGGCGGCGGCGCATATGTTCTTGTTCTACTATGCGGTGCTGGCCGATGTGTCGCCGCCGACGGCGCTGGCGCCCTTTGCGGCGGCAGCTATCACGCGCGGCGAACCGTTCGCGACCATGATGCAAGCGTGGAAGTATTGTTTGCCGGCGTTCCTGGTGCCGTTCATGTTTTGCCTATCGCCGGACGGGGTGGGCTTGTTGTTGATCGGCGACGTTGCCAGCATCGCGCAAACTTTTGTCACTGCGGTGCTGGCGGTGACGATGCTGGCGGCGGCCTTTGGCGGGTGGATGTGGCGTGAAGCCAATCTGAGCGAGCGGGTGGTCGCGGGTGCGGCGGGGCTGGCGCTGTTCTATGCCGACCCTTGGTTTGACGCGGCGGGATTGGCGTTGGCCGCGGCTGCGGTGGGGGCGCATTTTATTCGTGTGCGTTGGCCGGCAGGGGAATAGCGGTCCTATATCCAGGGCGCCGGTTTCAATCGCGCGGTCTGGAATTCGAAAATCCCTGTTTACCATGCGCATGGCTGAAAACAGGGCCGCCGCAGGTTGATGGTGTGTGTCTATACCAACGCATGCATACGTGCATATAAGCTGTTTTTAACCTAGTTTTGGAGCAGAAATCCGGCGTTTTTTGTCTCCAGCCAATTTCACGATTATCTGCATGTATGCATGCACGGTCTTGGGATGCATTCTGCCTTGTTCTGGACCGGTGGCGCAGGACGCGGCGCTAGCGCTTGCACGCGTGTTCAAGTGCCACCGCCAGAACAGGTTCCAAATTCATATTCAAATTTCAAGTCGCAGCGGACAGACACTCGAACGGCGTGCCTGATCGAATAGAACGAATATAGAACTCTTTTACTGGATTGCAAGAGCAAAACAAAGGCGCCGGGCGCTTACCCGCAGACCGGAGCGAGTGCCAGCGGGCAAGAATCTGTATCCTCCAATTTTGAGTCCGGGGACTAGAAAAAAGAATTTCACCGCGAAGCCGCGAAGGACGCAAAGAAAAGGATAAAATAGCTGCTGCGCGCTGAGTGACAGGCTGTTCGGCACGAAGCGCCAGCCACTTTTTTCTCTTTGCGTCCTTCGCGGCTTTGCGGTGAAATTCCTTACTAGAGCATCTCTGCGAATTGGAGTCGCTGGTCGAAGCAGATTCAACACGAAGCCACAAAGAACACGAAGGAAATCACGAAGAGAAGGTCGTATGGATGCTACGCGCCCGAACATCAGATAGTGAACGGGCGCAAATGCTGCATCACCACTGACAGCTTTGTGGCTTCGTGTTGAATCTGAAACGGATGGAGAAAATCAAAACCTTGCCAGGCGCCTGAGTAAGGGGTCGGCCTTACTCACAATTTTCCGAATGCCACGCCGCGATAGGTCCAGCCTGCGGCCATGATGGCGCCTTGGAGGGGTGTCTTCATCTCGGCGGTTGAGAATTTGTAATTGTAGACTTGACCGGGGGAGAGATTTTCGCTGAAGGCATAGGCGGCGCCGAAAGAAATCTCGGTCTTCTGGCCGCGAAATGCTGCGGCGGCTATTTGGAGCGCAGGCACGCCGGCATTCCATTCCACCGACCATTCCTGATCGACGGCGCGAACTTCATTCTTGGCGGCATCGAATTTGAGCAAGATCTTGAAGGCGCGTTTGAGACCGGCCTTCGCGAAGACCTCGTACCATTTGGCATCAACGATCCGCCATTCGACGACCAGATCGCATTTGTCGTCTGGTGCCGTCTTGCGGATGTGCCAGGGCGCCGTGTCGCGATTGAGCGCGAGGAGTGTTTCAGCCAGTGCCGCTTGGGGTTTGACCGGCGTTCCCGCTTTGGGGCGTTTTGTGCCGGTGAATATGTCGAACAGGCCCATGAGCGTTCTCCGTAGCGTTTGTCTACGCATTGTAGCCGATTCGGCTGTCGCTGAGTATGACCAGGTGCCTACACGGCCTAGCGACGAATCTGTTTGTTGGAGATGATGGACCCGTCTCTGGTGGCTCGAAGACGCGATGCCTGCATTACGAATGCGACGGTGGAATAATCCATGTCGATCTCAATTTTTGTGCTCGCTCCTTCAACCGTGCCGAGGCGTACACGGCCAAAGGCCCCAGCTGTATTTGTGTCTAACCCCAATACCTATCTGCCGGGTGGCAATGCAGGCGGGAGGGCGCTATGCTTGTTGCCGCAACGTGAGTATTCGACATGACCCTGTCCCACCACTGCCGAGCCGTTCTGTTTCTTGCAACGGCGTTGCTCATGTCTGGCGGCGGTGCAAAGGCTGAGAACTGGCAGGATACGCGTCACACGACGCTGATTGACGTCGATAGCATTCACAAGAAAGCCGATGGGCTCGTCTACTTCATGGAAAAGAACAAATACCACTCTGACGAAGACGGCCCAAATGAGCCACGCCAGGCGGCCGTCGATTGCGTCAGGCGCGTGTCTTACTCGGCCTATTCAATCGAATATGAAAGCGATTGGCGCTCCAAAGGCCAGAGCGTGATTTCCGGTACGATGGGAGAGCAACTTCTCGACTTCGTGTGTTCGCGCTTGAAGTGAGTGTGAAGGCGCATCAGAGCGCAAGTGTCAGAAGGCAATATTTGGTTTCTGACCCCAATACTCGCAGAAGGCGCTGTTGTTCGACATCAGCGAAGTCTACCGCATCGATCTGATCGATATCGGCAACAACCCGGCCCATTACGCGTTCTCTACCGCCTGCTTGATCTATCGAACGTTTCTGTCCGTGTTTGTTATCGTGATCGTCGTGCGACTATTGCGCTAGGCAGGCCGCGAGCTACCGGCAGGTCAACGCGGCGCTTGGTTCAGGGCGCGATCACATAGGGAGAGGCGTTTGTTGATGCCGCCTGTAATCGAGTGGGTAAGCGCTTGCGGGAACTTGGGAGGTAGTGCCGAGAGTGTTTTTTCGATTGCTTTTGGAGCGGCAGTGATCAGCTCCTTCAGGATTTCATTTATGGCCGTCGCGGGAATTCCGGCCTTCGCCGCAGTTTGTTCAAAGTGGCGGGGGAGGATGGAGTCGATGGTTTTGTGACGGTTGTGGCCCACGGCCATGGCGAGCTTCATCTTGTTTCTTTGAATTTGACCAGCGTCGAGATTGGGCTGGGCCGACATCACATCGTAGAGCGGCGTCATTTGAAACCGGCCGCCTGGCAGGAGAAAGACGCTGAAGTTCTTTGCGTGGCCATCGGTTGCACCCAGCAGCCAAAAGGCAATCTGGGCCTTGAGAAACGACCGCCTGTCGGCATCGCGCTCTTCGCTGCCTTTCAGCAGTTCGAGACTTGCTTTGAGCCCAGGACCACCATCGGTTTCGTATTTGCGCGTTGGCGGGATGGAGAGCGCCTGGCAGAAATCTTCCTGGGGTAAGCGCAGAAGGCGCTGATCCTTCGTCCAGCGCCGATCAAAACGTTCGACGACAAGAACGCGACGCCCTTTGAAGGTTTGAATTTTGGTCTTGGCGCAGGCAAGGCCGAGCGCTGATAACAGCTGCAGGCAAAGATGCTCATTCTCGACACTGAGGCTGAGATCGATCCCGTTCGGCAAGCGACCGATTGAAGGCTTCAAGATGTGTGTGGTGGCGGTCGTGCCGTGTGGCAGATGCCATTTGCGCTTCCAGTATAGAAGTGCGGTTTTTTCCTGGGCGCCGGCAATGGAAATGCGAAACTCGCCGCTCTCGTTCAAACCCAGAGGCGTTTGCGTGAGATCATTGAGCAGCGCTGCGATAGCGTCTTCGCCGAGGGCGCGTCCGGATATGCCGCCGGGCTTGGGTACATCGACACCGTCGGGTAGAAATTGTAAGGCGCCAACGCAATCGCGGCCGATCTCTGCGAGCAGGCTATAGGCATCATGCCCTTCGGCACTTACGCGTGAGGCGAGGCGCTTGCGAATGCTTTCGTTGTCGGGCAACAAATTGTCGAACACGGCGACGACGGGGCCGCCGATATAGCGGTCTTCGCGAAGCGGCAGTGAAAGCGATACGGGCATCGCGTGATCCCAGGCGAGCCATGTTGCGTCATACTGGAAGTCAATCGCTCCGCTCGTTTGCCGGCGCAGGCGTCCTACAATGCGTCCATTGAGGACGACATTCAACGGAATGCGGGTTCGGGGGCGCGCCATTAGAACATTTCTTCAATCGTGGTCTTCGAGGCTTTCGAACGCGGCCGGACGACGATTTCCAGATCGAGTGCGGCCAAGGCTTCAAGCAGCGTTTGGAGCTGGGTTGCGCTGCTACCTGCTTCCAGACTTGAGATCGTCGCTTGCCTGAGGCGTATTCTGGCCCCTAATTGCGTCTGCGACAGGCTTTGGCGCCGCCTTTCGCGGCGAACAATCGCACCAATTTGTTTTGGGGTACGGCCGATCTGGTCCATGGGCGCCTTCCGTTTCGCGCCATTATACGCGACGCCGCATAAATTGAAAGTATACGCCGGGCCGTATAAATGAGAAATATACCCGCAAGCGTATAAACTCGCCTGGTTGGTTAGCATCCAAACTGCCTCAAGGGGATGGGGGGAAATTGGTGCCTGACGCCAGATTTTTTTCATTGCGTGTTCTCTACCGCGTGACGCCTGCAGGGAGGGTCTGTCAGTGGCTGTTTTGGCTTTTGTGGTCCAGATTTTGATGCGACAGGGAAAAACGATGAGTGCGAAGACGGCCAAGGAAAGCAGCGTCAAGGTCAAGGCCGGGAAACCGCGCGCCCGATCCGGTCTTACTGAGGCCGCCGTTCAAGCCTATGTCGCGGACCGCGCGAGTGCGTTGAATGCTTCGATCAAGCGCGCGCGCAGCGAAGACAGCCGGGGGGTGCACTCTAACCGGACGGTCAAAGATATTGCCGCGATGGCCAAAAAGCATCGTACCAAGGCCGGTCGCGCTGCACGGTAGAGAGCGGTGCCGCAAGCTCGCTATGTACTTTCTCTGGATGCGGACAGCGATCTCGATGCGTTGTTCCACTATTTGGCGACACAGAGCGGTATTGATCGCGCCACGTCAATCTTCGATCGCAATCACGATGTGTTTCAAACGTTGGCGGCGTCGCCCGCATTGGGGCCAAGTACGAAATGAACTCGATGGCGCCCCGCGCAGCTTCGTCGTGCTTCGTTGGATCGCATTCTACGAACCGATGGAGAGTGGCGACGGCATCTACGTTTGGCGTTGTCGATGGAAGCCGGGAACTACAGGGATTGCTTCAGTGTCCGAAGGCCAAGTGACGGAATTTTCCCGTTTGCGAGCGCTTCGGCATGGGCGGGAGAATCTGGTGTCTGACCCCGATTCTCAGGCACTCGCAGCAACTGCTTCAGTATCCATAAAGATAGTTAGAAAACGGTGTAGTCGACAATCCTCTAGAGTCAATGTGGCATCCGCCGTCCAATTTAATGCCTCTGGCATGGAAACAGCCTGGGCGGCCGACGCGAAACCGTCCATTAGGATTTCGTCTGTACAGTTTGGCCCAAGGAAGCCTGCTATTGCGGCACTATCTGACCGAGATGCCATGAACAAATCCGCAGCACAGCTGGTCTTACAGACCATGTCCTCACTTGAGGACATCGAAGTTCCGCAGGTCCTTCGTGACAACATCACGCAGCACCAAAGTCACCTCCTGAGCCTTGCTTCCGCCCTGCTCAAGGGCGGGCAGAACGAGAAGGAGGTGAAGCGTATCGTGGACCAGGTTTTTGGCTCTTACAAGCTTGAACTTGTTCAAACGATCATGGCTCTGAGAGGCAATGTCAATGCTCACTGAACTCAAGCACTATGACGAAGAAGGGCGCATATGTGCCTTGAATCGCCTTGAGGTGCTGGATACCGCCGAGGAGGTGCCGTTTGAGAAGATCGTCAATCTGGTCCAGCAGATTCTGCAGACGCCAATGTGCGCCGTTTCGCTCGTTGACCGGCACCGGCAGTGGTTCAAGGCGCGACGCGGATTGGGCGTGAGTGAAACGGCGCGTGATATCTCGTTTTGTACGCACGCCATCCAGCAATCGAATCCATTCATCATACGAGACGCGCTTGAAGATCCGCGTTTCTCGCGAAATCCGCTTGTGACGGACGCCCCATTCATCCGCAGCTACGCCGGTGTTCCACTGAGAACGTCAGACGGTTACAACGTCGGCAGCCTCTGCGCCATCGACACCAAGCCGCGGCTGTTTCCGGATGCGGAGATCGCGATCCTGGAGAATTTTGCACGGATCGTGGTCGATGAGTTGGAGTTGCGCCAGATCGCTTCGAGCGATCATCTGACTGGTGCGCTCTCCAGACGCGCATGGACCGAGAAAGCAAAGTTGGAGATAGATCGGGCACAACGCGATGGGCGACCTCTCTCGCTCGCGATCTTCGATATCGACAAGTTCAAGCTGATCAATGACACATTCGGACACCCTGCCGGGGACTTGGTCATCAAAGCCATGGCCGGGCTGTGCATGTCGACGATCCGGCAGTCGGATGTCTTCGGCCGTCTGGGCGGCGAGGAGTTTGGCCTGATCATGCCAGAAACTGGCGCCGCGGATGCAAAGGTTCTTGTTGACCGCATTCGAATGCATTTCGCAAGGGAGCCCATCAATCTCGGGCAACCTGTAAGTTCCTCGGTCAGTATCGGTGTCACCGAGAGGAAACCGGGCGAAGTTGGCTTGGACACGCTTGTCGAACGTGCTGACCGAGCGCTTTATGCGGCAAAGCACGAAGGGCGCAATCGCACTGTCTTGATCCCTCAGGACGTATCGGCTTCCAAACTAACGGCGGCATGAGGCGTAAAGCACTCTGAGAAATACACAAATCCTGACAGGCTACCCGGCCTTGCTAACGAGGCGTTGAGCGGAAAGCGGCGCCATTAGTTTTCGCAGTGATGATGTCGGCTGCGTGGGTCGGAGCCACAACCCAACATGTAACCGCGGTGTAACCACAGCCTGTTTGAGTGGCGTTCAGGAGGTTTGGCGTCAGCCCCTTCGCATGCTTCAATGCGCTTGCAAAAAATGGCGGCTGTCCGCGGCTTTTTGGATGTCGGGAGGGATGGTGCCGCCTAGGTGACTCGAACACCTGACCCCCGCATTACGAATGCGATGCTCTACCGGCTGAGCTAAGGCGGCCTGAAGTGGCGCGGACCATACGTGCGGGCGGGGGGGTTCGCAATTGGGGAAATTGTCTTGCCGTAGGGGATGGAGGGGTGAGTCGTGTTTGTTGATGCGGGTTCGTGCGGCCCTTTTTTTGAATTCTTGTTTGGCGCGGATGTGTTGGGTGTGCTATTGGGAAGTTCATAGTAGGGGCATGGGGGCTTGGTATGCTTGCATTGCGTGGGGTTTTGGGTGGGTTATTGATGGCTTGGACGGCGGGGTTGGCGATTGCTGCCGATCCGACGCCCCAAGAAATCAGAGCAAAATTTCAGGAGACTTTGGCCGCTAGCCGGATGGCAATCGAAGTGACGGGTGGCCGGCTGTCGGGGCCGGGCGCCTTGTTCCTGCGCGAGCGGGCGGCGGCCTCGCAGTTCGTTTTGATCGGCGAAGAGCACGGTGTCGCGACCATAGCCGACACGGTGCGCGCCTGGTTTGGCGATCTGAATTCGGTTGGCTATCGGCACTTTGCGCTCGAGGCCGATCCTTACATGACGCCTAAAATGGAGGCGATGCTGCGATCAGGTGGAACGCGGGAACTGGCGAAATTTGTGGTGGCTGAGGATCACAAGTTTACCTTGCCTTTCTATGGCTGGTCCGCAGAGGCAGAGCTTGCGGGTGCGGTCGTGCGCGCAAACGGCAATGCGCTGCCTTCATTGTGGGGGCTTGATCAGGTCTTCATTGGTGCCTTTGGCTTGTTGTTGAACGACATCGCAACGCACGCATCGAATGCCGAGGCGCGTGCGCTGGCGGGCGGGCTTTCCGCTCAAGCGAAAGGCGACATTCAGTTTCTGGGAAAGGTCGAGGTTTCCGAGTTCGAGAAATTGCGGGCCCTGCTGTCGGGCGACGGGGATCGGGCGCTGGCGAAGCTTGCCGACGACATGATTTTGTCTGCCAGGATCTATGCACCGTTTATCGGCAAACCGGGGTTGAGTGTTTATGCCGCCAATCTTGAACGCGAGAATTTTATGAAGCGCCGGTTTCTGGCGCATTATGCGCTGGCCGGTAAGCCCAAGGTGTTCTTCAAGTTTGGCGCGACGCATATGAGCCGCGGGCTTTCGGGGACCCATGTGCCGGCACTCGGCAATTTTGTCGCCGACTTTGCGCTGGCCGAGGGTGTGCAGGCCTTTAATGTGCTGGTGCTTTGCGGGCCTGGAACGCAGGCGGGTGATTTTCAGGGACAGGCAGGTGATTGCGAAATCAATCTTGCCAAGGATCTGCCAGATTTGGTGGCACATGTTGACGCCCGGAGCCTGGCCCTGTTTGACCTGAGCCTCTGGAAAGACAAGCCCCGGCGCTGGGAGCATCTGCGCGAAGATGTCCGGCAGATGATTTGGGCCTTTGATGCAGTGCTGTTTGTTCCGAACGGGAAACCTGCCGCGTTCCTGAAGTGATGTGACGGCGACGGGGTGAGGCAATTTGTTCGTCTTTTGTTCTTGACCGCGGTTTGCTTATATCCTAGTGTGGAGCCGGGGGTCCATTTTTTTTGAGGAGCGCTGTCATTGTCTGCTCGTTTCACGCTGCCTGTTGACGGGGGATTCTGTGTTTTTGCTGTCGCAGGGCACTTCTCGCCTGCGCGCCGGTCACAGCAGCGGCTGCGGAAATGTTATGATTTTGTTACGCGAAGTTACGGAAGTGTTACGCAATAAAAGGCTGAAAACAGCCATTGTTACGCTGTTACGGGTAAGATTACATTGGTGACCTTCATGTCCTGCGTGCGCGGATTTATTGAACCGGTGTCGGCGATAAGAACTCGCGCAGGATGCGGGCGCTTTGCTCGGGGACTTCTTCCATGGGCAGGTGGCCGGTGTTTTTGAAGATGACGAGCTTCGAGCCTTTGATGGCGGCGTTGTAGGCTTGTCCCATATCTTGCGGGGTGAGCGTGTCGAGTTCGCCCCAGAGGATGAGTGTGGGCGTCGTGATTTTTGCGGCGTTGTCCTGAACGAGGGTGTCGTAGGGGGCCTGGAAGCGTTTCAGCGTGGCGGCGCGGGTACCGATTTTGCGATTGAGCTGCCAATAGCGATTGATCATGTCGGGGGTCACAAGGGTGTCGTCGACGAAGGCTTTCGTCAGGCCATCCTCGAATATCGCGCGCGGCGAGATGTATAGAAATACATAGTTCAACAGCGGGATGCGCGCGAGCGTAAAGCCCCAACCCGGGTCACGCGGCAATGCCGTCGGCATGCCGCCGGCATCTACCAAAATGAGATGGGTCAGACGCTCGGGGTGTTGAATGGCAAAGCGCGCGGCGATGCCGCCGCCCATCGAGTTGCCGGCCAAGGCAAAGCGTTCGATGCCCATCGTCTTGGTGAACTCATCGACGAACTGGGTCATGCCTTCCTGGCTGTAGTCATCGCCGGGTACGGCACCGGTCAGCCCGTGCGAGGGCAAGTCAAGGCTGATCATGCGGAACTGGTCGCCGATTTGGGCGACCCAAGGCTCCCAGGTGTGCAACGAGGCATTCGAGCTGTGGAGCAAGACGAGAGCAGGACCGTTGCGCTGACCCTGATCGCGGTAGTGCACCTTCGCGCCGGAGGGCAAGGTCACAAACTGGGAGGGTGGTGTCGCGTATTTCGCGGCGAGTTCTAGGTCGGTGATGTCGGGGTCCGAGAACAAGACGACGGCACCGACTGCGGTGAAAATCAGGATCGCAATCAGAACGATCAGGCCACGCAAGAAACTTCCTACCATACGCCGCTCCGTTTGCGGCGCTTGTCGTCGCCGCTCAAGGTGTAGTCTTCCGCATCCGGGCCTGGATCATCGGGCGCGCGCGGCGGGGCGAAGATTATCGCGTCATCGGCATCAGGTGAAACCTCCCTTGATGTCTCATGAGAGGTAGAGCCTGTTGTCTTGCGGCCGGTCTTAACCGTATCGCGGTAGAGAGAGGCTGCGTTTTCCGTGGCCTGGGCATAGGCCTGGACGCTGTCGGAGAGGGGCATGGTATCGACGACACCGCGGGCGCTGCTTTGCCAGGCCAAAGTGTCAAAGGCATTGCAAGCGGCACAAACCGGCGACCAGTCGTTGTGGGGGCGGGCACAGGAGGCGCAGACCCATTGGGCGTCACGAGGGGCTCTGAGGGCGCGCGTTGCCCAGTCGCGGGCGACCAAACTGTCCCCGCCAAGGGTGCGCTCTATATCGGCCATCAAGAGGCAGACGCGCACCGACGAGGCGCGCTCTGCGAGTGGGCGCAAGGCTTCCCGCGCCTCCTCGTAATGGCCTTGCGACATGGCGACTGCGGTTTTGAGTATCTGGCTTTCGGGATGCTGGGGATTCATGCTGGCGAGAGCAGCCAAACGTTTCGCCCGAGCCTGAGAGGTTTCTTCGGGTTTCAGATTTGCATAGCCTCGTGCGAGGTCCGGGTGGGGTTCTTGTCCCCATGCGGTTTCGATCAGGCTGGCGGCGCGCCATTGCCGGCCCTGGGCGGCGGCGTGTTTGGCCGCGATCAATGCGGCCGGTGCGAAGCCTGGTGCCAACGAGAGCGCGTCTTCGGCGGCCTTCGCTGCGGCCTCGCCGTCGCCATTGGCCTGGGCATCGATGGCGATTGCCGCCGTGAGCACCGCCCTGCGGCGCTTGGCGGTTCCGGCGTCGATGTGGTTGAACTTTTGTTGGGCACCGATGGCGTCGGATGCGGCTTGCCAGTCGCGCTGTGCCACGTTCAGCTCAAAAAGGGCATTCAAGGCCCATTTGGTTTTGGGGCGCAACACTCTGGAGCGACCGGCGATCAGGATGGCTTGCGCCGTGTCGCCGCGGCGCATCGCTGCCATGAACAGGCCACGCAACCCAAGGAACTCGGTCTCTTTGGATTGCAGCATTTGGGTGTAGTAGCGTTGGGCTGCCTCTTCATCGCCGTCGATCTGGGCTGCTTGTGCGGCCAGCAGCATGACCAGTGGCGGCTCTCCTACCAGCGCCAGAGCTTTGCGCGATTGGCGACGTGCTTCGTCGTCGTCGCCGGCGGCGATGGCAACGAGGCCTTTGGTGACCGCTGCAAAGCCGCGGCGGCGCCGGCCCATGGCGCGCCAGCGGAAGAACTCCGCCGGGGCATCTACAAAAGTTGTGATAACGCGATAGGCGATGATGGTGAAAATAGACAGAACGATCACCAGCGCGATGGCGACAGGAATGCCAAGCCGGACCTCGCGATTTGGCAGTGTGATGGTCACTGCGCCTTCGATGTCGGCGACGGCGCTGGCCGCGATTGCAATCACTGCGACGAGAAGAAAAAGCCAAAGAGCCCGGATCATCGGCGTCTGCCTTATGGTTCTGGAAGTTGTGGGACGGGCTGTGAGATGTCCGCTGGTCCGGTGATGGCCTGGATGGCTTTGGTGTTGAGTGCCGCCAATGAGGCTTCAAGTGTGACGCGGGCTTGCGCGTTCGCCAGCCACGAAGCGAGAGGTTTGCGGGCCGCCCCCTTGATTGCATTCAGTTCCTTGACGGCGGCTTCAAGATCGCCGGACTTTAAGCGGAGTTCTGCTCTTGCAAGGCGGCTTTCACTTGAGTTGCCATCACTTTCGCCCGTCGCGCGCCAGCTCACCAGCGAAGCAAAATTTGCCCAGAGTTGCGTGCCCCAGGTCTTGCCTTTGGACAGGCCTTCAGCGTCCATCGCCTGGTCCGCCCTGGTGGAGAATGCCGATACCAATGTGCCTGTGGTCGGGATACCCTTGATCGCCAACGGCGCGATGCCTTCGAGGTGCGTGTCACCGGGCGCAAGCGCTGCGACGACATCGTATTCGGTCTTGAAGGGCGATGAACCTTGCGCGGCGCGGGTCAGATTGGCGATGGCGGTTGCCAGAGATGCACGCTTGGCCAGATCAAGCAAATCAGAGGACTCCAATTTGACCAGACGTCCGGCTACTTCGTCGATCCGCGCGGTGGTGGCGGTTGCTGCTGTTGCCAGTGTTTCGATGGACGTCTTGGCGGCAGACAAATCATCTGGCGTTGTGGCGGTCCTGGTCTCAAGAGCAGAGAGGCGTGCCGCAAGCTCGTCGAGACGCTTCGCGGTTTCGGGGGACGCGATGGTGGTAGCGTTTGGTACACCTGACGCTGCCAGGGTTTTTTCGAAACCGGTAACGCGCGCTTCAAGACTTGCAATGCGCTGGCTAAGGCCAGAGGCGCCAGGCTTTGTTTCCAGCGCTGTAAGCCGGGACGCGATTTCAGAGCTTGGGCTTGCAGGTGCGTCGTCGGAGACAGGCCAAGCACGCGTAATCAACGCGCCGAAAAATGCGGCGACGACAAGCAGGAGCAAAATTCCAAGGGCGTCACGCCAGTCTTCTATGAGGCCGTGACGAACGCTGGTTTGGGGGACGACAGGCATTTGGGTCATGCTGAGGTGTCTCATGCGGGCAATAGGCATCGCGGTGGATTACAGTGTTTCCAGCAACTTTAACATGGCTGGCGTGGATGCACTGTGCGCCACTAAAACCTTACGAAAGGTGAGTGTATCCAATGATTTGGCGACAGACGGACTTAGGGCCAACGCGGTGACGTTTGTGCAAGCAGGCCCTAATCCGGTTTGGCTTACCAAGGACCAGAATATCGCGGCCGTGCGGGGGGAGAAGAACATCGCTGCATCGATTTGCCCGGCGTTCAACTCGTCCGCGAGCACTGCCGGCAGGATTTTTGCGGGGGAGGCTTCGTATAGTTTTTGTGAACGGACCTGAAATCCTTGCGCCTTGAGAGCCCCCGCCAGGTCGCCGGCAACCGCCGATCCAGTCAGGTGGAGCAGAGCGCTTGCCTTTGGGTCCAGGATGGAACGGATATGAGAGGTGAGGCCTACAACGCCGTGGCCGGAGCTTTGTGAGACGGACTGGAATCCTGCTTGTGCTGCTTGCGCTGCCGTGGAGGGTCCCACGGCGAAAATTGGTATCGTTCGATTTGATGTGCGTTGTGCGGCGGCGCGGGCGCCATTGGCGCTTGTCAGCACCAAGGCATCAATGTGCGAGAGGTCGAGTTCCGGCCCGGCGATGAACTGGATGTCGATGAGAGGTTCGACAAGTGTTGAATGGCCGAGCCCCGCTATAAGAGCGGCGAGTGCTTCGCCATCCTGGCGCGGGCGCGTTAGGAGAACCCGCATCGGTCAGACCTGAAAGAAGTTGCGGCCAGCGCGCGCGAGAAGTTCCGTGCCGGCATCGTGGCCAAGTTTGCCGGCGTCGTCTGCCGTGGAAATCGCTTCAGTGCGTGCGACGTCAAAGCGGGTTTTGCCGTCCGGCGAGAGTGCGCAGCCACTGAAAGAAATGGTGGCTGGATCGAGCCATTTGGCGAGACCTGCAATGGGCGTTTTGCATGAACCGTCGAGGACTACCAGGAAGGCGCGCTCCAGAGTGACGGCGAGGGCCGCGTCGCGGTGATTGACGGGTGCAAAAGCTGATCGTACTGCGGAATCGTTTTCGCGCAATTCGATGCCGATTGCGCCTTGAGCAACCGCAGGAAGCATTTCTACCTCCGAGAATATGTGGCGTGCGCGGCCTTCAACTCCCAGGCGCTTGAGCCCTGCCAGCGCCAGTATTGTTGCGGCGACATGGTCTTGCGCGATGCGCTGGAGCCGCGTGTCGACGTTGCCGCGGAAGCCTATGATGTGCAGGTCCGGCCGTGTGTTGAGCAGCATCGCCTGGCGGCGGACCGAACTGGTTCCAACCGTGGCGCCGATGGGCAGATCTTGCAGGGTCGCCGCTCGTTCGCTGATAAACGCATCGCGCGGGTCCTCGCGCGGCAACACACAATCGATAAGTAGCCCCGGCGGCAATGCGCCCGGCATGTCCTTCAGGGAGTGAACCGCACAGTCAATTTCGCCAGCCAACAGCGCGTCTTCGATTTCCTTGGCAAAGAGGCCTTTGCCACCGATGTCGGCCAGCGGCCGGTCTTGAACCCGATCGCCGGTTGTCCTGATCGGGATGATCTGAGTTTTGGCTAACGCTTCTTCGGGCTCCCAGTGATGTGCGCTTGCCAATGCTTCGATTACGGCTCGGGTTTGGGCTAACGCGAGAGCTGAGCCGCGTGTTCCAATGCGCAGACGAGTTTGCACGCTCTCAGTCCTGGGTGTTAGGGATCGGAATTCGGGGCGCAAGCTATAGATGTTTGTTGCGTCACGCCACATGCCCAGAGGCTGATAACCAACGTGTTGACCGTTCTTGGTATCGAAACCAGCTGCGACGAAACGGCGGCAGCGGTCGTGCGCGGGTCCGTGCCCGGGCCTGGAGAGATACTGTCGAATGTGATTGCCAGTCAGGATGAGGCTCATCGCCCCTATGGAGGGGTCGTGCCCGAGATTGCGGCGCGCGCGCATGTGGACCTGATCGATCTTGTTATTCGTAGCGCGCTTGAACAATCGCGGCTTTCGCTAGACGAAATTGACGCCATTGCTGTGACGGCTGGGCCGGGACTGATCGGGGGTGTTGCTGTGGGGTTGAGTGCTGCCAAAGGGTTGGCGCTGGCATCGGGCAAAAAACTGGTGGCGCTCAATCATTTAGAGGCACACGCGCTAACCGCAAGATTGACGGCGGGTGTTGCCTTTCCCTTTCTGCTGCTTCTGGTGTCGGGCGGGCATTGTCAGTTGTTGATTTGTGAAGGCGTGGGGCGGTTTACGAAGCTCGGTTCGACCATTGATGACGCCGCTGGGGAAGCCTTTGACAAGACGGCAAAGATCCTGGGGTTAGGATTTCCCGGAGGACCGGCGATCGAAAAAGCCGCGCTTAAAGGCAACCCAAAGCGGTTTCGCTTGCCCCGGCCGCTTATGGATGCCGAGAATTATGATTTCTCTTTTTCGGGCCTCAAAACGGCGGTTCGCCGGGTGGTGGAAAGCACCGAGCTCACTGAAGGCTCGATCAATGACATTGCGGCCAGCTTTCAAGCTGCTGCCGTCGATGTGCTGTTAAACCGGACTCGCCGGGCCATGCTGGGCACTGAAGCACGCAGACTGGGCACTCGTAATTTGGTCGTGGCAGGTGGAGTTGCAGCAAATGGATTGCTCAGCAATTCACTGTCAAACATGGCACAAGAAAACGGTTATAAGCTGGTGGTTCCGCCGCCAGGATTATGCACCGACAATGGGGCGATGGTTGCATGGGCCGGACTAGAGCGCGCTCATCTTGGTTTGTTCAGCGACCTGGATACTGCAGCGCGAGCTCGCTGGCCATTGGACTCTGGCAGGTCGGGAATTCCTGGAGCTAAGTCCTAGAGATCTCCGTTGAAAACGAACGGCCATCAAGCTTGGCCGTTCGTTTCACTTCGTTCATTTTCATTTGTTACTTAGAGCCAGCTTGCTGTGTTGGCCAAAAAAGCCAGGCCGTACGCGCTGAGCACAAAACCAGCAATGACAGTTGAAATCTGGGCTAGCAGGTTGCTGTTATTGGTCATTGTATTTCCTCTTTCTTGATCAGATGCGGGCTGTTGTCCCGCGGTGATCAGTACTTAGGACCATCCTGATTGTAAATCAATGAACAAAGTAGTTTTCATTCAATGATATAGCGATTAGCGACATTTTGGCACATGATTTTACTCATATTGAGCTCAAACATTGCCCTGGCTCTCGGATAAACCGCGTTCATCGGATTTCTGGAGTAGATCGCGACCGGCCCCGCCGTCGTCTAGTCCGTTCAACAAAAGGTGGAGAACGCCTTCAAGTTCACGCTCCAGCTTTTCATAAGAAAGCTTGGAATGCAGCTGCGGGTAGCGAAACTTCATCGACGCCGACTGAATCATTTCGGCGGTAAATACCACGTCTTCTATGTAAAACTCGCTAGACGCATTACCCGCCGCCAAAATCTCTGACATCAAGGCCCGGTTTAGCGCCAATATTCGATTGGCGAACTGCGGTCGCTCTGACGCGACAACGCGAGCCATCTCAAATACCTGCTTATCGAACTCAAGCTGGTCGTAGGTAAGGCGCATGTCAGTGAACAAAAAATCGCGCAGTCGTTCCTTGGCCGTACGGCCAGGACGCCTCATGACTTCCCTCAGCTTTGCAATCGCGTACTCGCCAGATTCGGTGCAAATGGCCTCTGCGATGTCCAGTTTACCTGGAAAATACCGATAAAGATTGCCGGGAGACATGTTACAGTCCGAGGCAATCTCGGCCATCGTAGTTTTTGCGTAACCGTAGTGAACGAACCGTTTCTTTGCAGCTTGAAGTATGTTTCCTCGGACTGTGTCTTTGCACAACATTTGTACGCCATTGTAGACCGTTCCAGTAAATGTTCAATAAAGCATTCACTTGCAAACTGACTCCTTATGATAAATCCAGCGAATTCCGAGGGGATAAACCATGTTGGTGTGGTTGGCGCCGGGGCATGGGGTACGGCGCTTGCCCAAACGGTGGCGAACACAGGGAAAAAAGTTACTCTCTGGACGCGGGGTGCCTCGCTTGCTGGACGGATTGAACTGAAGCGGGAGAATGCCGCCTATCTGCCGGGCGTCACGCTTTCTGATCGAATTCGCGTCACACACAATGCCGCCGAGTTGGCTCGGGCAGATGCCATTCTACTTGTTTGTCCGGCCCAACACCTTCGTTCGGTGTTGGCGTTGCTGCCTTTGTGGCCTCCAGTTTTAATCTGCGCCAAGGGAATCGAGCGTTCGTCCGGCAAGCTCATGACCGAAGTCTTTCGAGACAAGGTGCCAACTTCCGTGTTCGGAATGCTGTCTGGACCCAGTTTCGCAACGGAGGTGGTGCGCGGATTACCTTGCGCTGTGACGGTTGCATCTGACGATTTGGAATTTGCCGTATGCATTGCTGCGGCATTGGGAACCAGCTCGTTCAGGCCCTACGTGTCCAACGATGCTACCGGTGTTGCGGTTGGTGGGGCCGTGAAGAATGTGCTGGCGATTGCATGTGGGATCGTTGAAGGCCGAGGCTATGGTGAAAGTGCGCGGGCGGCTCTCACGGCTCGTGGTTTTGCAGAAATGATGCGGTTCGCAATGGCGCTTGGCGCGCGGGCGGAAACGCTGACGGGCCTCAGTGGGCTGGGCGATCTCATTTTAACGGCGTCCAGCAAGAAGTCGCGCAATTTTGCGCTCGGTGTCCGACTGGCTGAAGGCGGGCTGATTGACGACATGGGGCCGCTTGCCGAGGGTGCTGCAAGTGCTGAAGCGTTGGTGAGGCGAGGACAGTCGATGAGCGTCGATATGCCGATTTCGGAGGCCGTCGCGCAAATAGTATCGAACAGGATTGGCGTTGACGAAGCGATCCGCGCTTTGCTGTCGCGGCCATTTAGAAACGAGTTTTGAGCCATGCTTTTTGCACTCATTTGTACCGATAAGCCCAATTCGTCAGAGCTAAGGTCTGCGATGCGCCCTTCGCACCTTGCGTATATTGATGCGCAACTACGCCAAGTAAAAATTGCCGGACCTTTCTTGTCTGATGATGGTCAAACGATGGTGGGAAGCCTGATTGTCATCGAAGCACAGGACATCGCCGCCGCGCGTGCTTTTGCGGCTGCCGACCCTTACGCTTTAGGAGGATTGTTTTCGAGCGTCGATATCAAGCCATGGCGCTGGATTGTCGGCGCACCGAAGGGCGGGTGATATGGCTTTTTGGCTGTTGAAGACTGAGCCTGAGACGTGGTCATGGGAGAGCCAGGTCAAAAGGGGGGCCAAGGGGGAACCGTGGAGTGGCGTACGCAATTATCAGGCCCGCCTGAATTTGCGTGCCATGAAGAAAGGAGAGCGCGCATTCTTCTATCATTCCGGCGAAGCGCGGGCGGTGGTGGGGATTGTTGAGGTCGCCAAGGAAGCCTATCCCGATCACTCGGCCGAAAAGGGTGATTGGTCGATGGTGGATGTCGTGGCTGTGGAACCGTTCAGGATACCGGTCACCCTGGCTGACGTCAAAGCCGCTGCGATGCTTTGCGAGATGGTGCTGGTAAAAAACACCCGCTTGTCCGTGCAGCCAGTGACAGACGCAGAGTGGAAGCTGGTGTGCAAGATGGGCGGGTTGAAGACGAAATGAGGCACGCTGGGGCGGAGACTATTTTCGTTTTTGCGGTTTGACCGTGACAGGGCGCAGGACATCCCTGACAGTCGTGAAGAAGGCCGCCGCGTCGTGACCTACCATGCTCTTTGCCGAAGCGAAGACCTTGCCGAGGGCGCCGCGCGCGGGTTCGTTATCGGCAAAGCCGGATGCAGGCACGAATTCATTCTGGTTCGAATGGCAGGCCGGCTGCACGCGTATGTCAATTCGTGTCCGCACCAATTGACGCCGCTCGAGACATTTCCGGACAAGTTTTTGAATGAGGATGGAACCCTTTTGGTGTGCTCGACGCACGGAGCGCGATTTCGGATCGCGGACGGATTTTGCGTCAGCGGGCCGTGTCAGGGGAAGAGTTTGACAGTTGTCCCGATCGAGATTCTGGACGGCGCTGTTACGGTTCAAGTTTGAGCCGTGTTGGCGCGCATCCATGGTTCGAGCGCGGCGAATTTGAACGTGCCAGACTCAAACAGGCTGATGAGGAATTCATGGGCGACGTTCGGTTCAGCCGTTATTTGAAGCCCGTTCATTCTGAGAAACACGTCGGCGGCGGCAAAGGCGATGCGCTTGTTGCCGTCGATAAAAGGGTGATTGATCGCAAGGCTTTCGAGCAACGCAGCCGCTTCGGCAATTGCGTCGTCGTAGTAACCGGTTTGCGGTCGAAAGACCGCCGACTCCAGCGAGCCCATGTCGCGTACGCCGTGGGCGCCTCCGAAACGTTCGATCAACTCGTGGTGCATCGCAAGCACGTCGGTGACGTTAAGGTAGTCGCGCATCGGCAAACATCATTTCGCGAGCTTGCGATATAGTTCCGCGTTCCGGGCGATCGAGACTTTCAATTGTGCCATCACATCCCGGCGCGGCTGGCCGCCCCTTTTGCGCGTGACATAGTCGGAAAATGCTTCTTCGACGACGGACTGAAATTGCCGACCCTCCGCTTGAGCGATCGCCTTGAGGTCGTCGAGAATCTTCGGGTCGGCTTGGGTTGCGAATTTGCGGCGGGTCATGTTTTCACCATATCAATTTCAATCATGACATATCTTGATAGATAAATCAATATGATAGCTAACCTGCCCGCATAAAAGCCTGATAATCCGCGATCAGCGCCTTGCTTGCCGCTTCCACGATGCGCTTGCCTTTTCCCGGTGTTGCCTGGCTGGGGTCGGAGCCGATAC
>VFKO01000114.1 GCA_009885515.1 Rhodobiaceae bacterium
TGATTTCTCAATTGTCACGACTTCCTCTCCCCTTGCGGGAGAGGGTCTTTTTTGCACTTCGCAAAAAAGGGTGAGGGGCTACTCCGCTGCCTGTCCAAATGCTGCGTGGAGGCGGCCTAGTTGGGCGTTGAGGCCGACGGGTAGGGCTTCTTCCTTGCCGTAGAGGAGTTGGTCCAGGCGCTCCACGCGTTCGTAGAGGTTCTGGCTGCGGCTCAAGAGATCGACCAGTTTGGCTGGCAGCATGTCGATGTTTTCGTTGCGTGAGCCGCGGCAGATTTCGCGGGCGCCGAGGCGGTATTTTTCCTTTTCGGCTTCATCGGGGGTCATTTCGCCCTCAGAAACGGCGCGCTGCACCAGCAACCATGATGCGACCTGCATCAGGCGGGTGGTCAGGCGCATGCTTTCGCCGGCATAAGTGAGCGCGATCTTGGACGGCAGCAGTTTCGACTCTGCGCGGCCTTTACCGTCGAGATAGGTCGCGGTCTCTTCGACCATCGACATGCCTTCTTCGAAGGTGCGTTTAAAAAGCTCAGAGCCTGCAAACGTTAAGGCGTTTGCCTTTTGCGGCTCGATGATCCCGGGCTTGTAGGCCATGAATTCCCCTTTGATCCAACCCTTCATGCGATCACTTTCTCCCGGTTACGAATTCTGCGTTACCAAAGATGTGAGCGGTCTCGAGTTTCAAAACGAATCGAAGACTGTAAACCGGCACACTGCAAGCTTAAGATAGGCACGCTTGCATTCTTTGCGCCAAGCTTGGCATGAAAAGCACAACTCGTCACGCGAAAGAGAGTTAACACTTGTGAGAATAAACTAATGCAACGCGTCGCTGGTATTGATGGTTGCCGCACCGGTTGGTTAGTCGTTGAATCAAGCTTAAATCTTAAGGAGCAGAGTTGGCGAATTGCTCCAAATTGGAACGCGATAGGACGCGATGCTCAGGTCATAGCTGTAGACATGCCGATAGGAATATCGAGCAGCGGCGTACGGCAATGTGAGGTTGAGGCACGGCGCGTCCTTACCCCTTATGCGTCACGGATATTCAAGACGCTGCCGCGCGGGGCGCTGCGATTCGCACAAAAAGACTGGGCTTTGGCGAATCAGTGGGCGAAGGACCAGAATTGTGGCGGAATTTCGAAGCAGATCTGGAATATCCGGCCAAAGATGATTGAGATCGATGTCGCGATCACGCCAGGCATGCAGAAACGCATTTACGAAGCGCATCCCGAGCTGGCGTTTGCGCGACTGAACGGCGGCAGGGCTCTGGTCAGCAAGCATAGCCAGGCCGGACTGAAACTACGAAAGCAAATGCTGGTGCGTGCGGGGTTCAGGCGGCTGGACACATGGTTGGGGGAGTTGCGTGGGAGCGGTGCCAAGGCTGACGATCTCTTTGACGCGTGTGCGCTGGTGCTGACGGCCCGGCACATTTTGCGGGGAGAGGCGCGGATGCTGCCGTTGCGCGCAGAGCGCGATGCGCGCGAGCTGCGGATGGTGATTGCGTATTGAGGCTTTGGCATAGCAAAGGCAGAAGCAGTTTTCACACGAAGGCACAAAGAGACGAAGTCACAAAGAAGTGAGTTCCGCCATTGGCTGCCATGATCGATGCAATCGTTTCATATCCGACCCGTGTTCGCCCACCGAACAATTTTCTTCTTCGTGGCTTCGTCTCTTTGTGCCTTCGTGTGAAAAACTGTTCCCGATGCCGCAATCTCTCCCTACTCAGTGGGGGCACACGAATGGCAAAGCA
>VFKO01000461.1 GCA_009885515.1 Rhodobiaceae bacterium
AAATTGCAGAAAGCCTTCATCTCTGTTTTGTCAGGCAAATCCGAGATGATCTTTTTGTCGGTTTTCATGCGCCGCAAAATGTAGGGGCGCACGAGTTCGCGCAGCGGGCCATAGGGGTTGTGCTGGCGCTCGGCCAGGCGCTTTGTGAAAGTTGAAAACTGTTTGGCGGACCCCAAAAGCCCGGGATTGATAAAATCAAAGATCGACCACAGGTCGCCCAGCCGGTTTTCTATGGGGGTGCCCGTCAACGCGATCCGTTGTTCGGCTTTGAGTTTCTTGACGGCTTGGGTTTGTTTTGCCGAAGGGTTTTTTATTGCTTGCGCCTCGTCAAGTACCACCATTTTCCACGCTTGCGCGGTGAGTTGAGGGGCGCGCTGCAGGAAGCCATAACTGGTAATGACAAGGTCGGCGCGATCCAGATTTGCCTTCTCAGTCGGTCCTGCCGAGGGGTGCACGATCACTGCCTTGAGGCTGGGAGAGAAACGCGCAATCTCGGCCGCCCAGTTTGCGAGAAGCGATGCGGGTGCTATCAGCAGACTGGGGTTCGGCCTGCCCTGCCCTTCTTTCTTCAACACCAGAAGCAGCGCCAACACCTGAATCGTTTTGCCCAGACCCATGTCGTCGGCAAGACAGGCGCCGAGCCTGAGTTTTGAGAGCAGGTAGAGCCACTGCACGCCGGACATTTGATATGGCCGCAATGTGCCGTGCAGTGACGGGCCGGGATCGGTCGTCACCGTTCCATCTGGGCTGCGCAAACCCTCGAGGGTTTTCGACAGCCAGGGACCAGCCACGGTCTGGCCCCAGTCGATTCCGAGGCGCGGTGTGGCTGCGTCCCCGGAAAGGCCCGCGCCTGACATCATGCGCATCGCCTCGCCGAACGATAGGCCGCCGGTGCGAGCGCGGCGTTCGATGGCGGTGAATTGCTCCAGTGTTTGGCTCAGGCGCTCGCGGTCAACTTCAACCCACTTGCCGCGGATGAGGGCCAGGCCTTCGGATTGCGACAGAAGCTGTTTGACTTCAGCAGGCGACAGGCTTTCGCCGTCGAGCGACACCTCCATTTGAAAGTCCAGCAACGCGTCCATGCCCAGCGTTGAGGGCACGCTCGCGCCGACAGTCGCCTTCACCTGAGGGCGCGCGGGGCGGTTCATGCGCCAGCTTGCGGGCATGCGCACGACCACGCCGGCGGTTTCAAGTGCGGGCACGTCCTTCAGAAATTGCAACGCCTCCCGCGCGGTCCAACGCAACGGGTGAAATATTTCTCCGGCATCGATCATGGACTTTAGCCACGGACAGTTTTCACCGGCGCGCTGAACCGGCAACAGCAGCGAAAGCAAGCGCTCGCGGTTTTGCGCACCAGCATATTCCTGCAGGGCTTTACCGAGCGGCAGGTGCTGAGCCCTTGCAGCCGCAGACAGCCGCGTGGTGTAGGTTGCCAGGAAAGCGAAGGGAAACTCTTCGTCTTTACGGTTCTCAGCCAAATTGAAATGCACGCGGCCAACAAGGTTCCAGGCGGCGTTGCGCGATTTCAGAAACGCCTGGATGGGCAGCATGGCTAGCGCGAGCTGGGTATCGAAGGCTTCATCCGTGGCTCGCCAAAGGCTAGCGAGCACCCCGGGCGTCGCATATTCTGCGCCGGTCATCGGCGGGACGCTTGCCGCCATGCTTGCCAGTTCGTCGTCTGCGGGGAGTGGAACCGGCGGCTTGGTCCGGCCCTCCCCGATGCTCGGCAGTGCACATAGTGCGGTGACGTATTTCGCGGCGAGTTCACGCCAGTACGACA
>VFKO01000629.1 GCA_009885515.1 Rhodobiaceae bacterium
AGGAGGCAGCCTCCCTGCCGACGAAGCACCAATACGGCAACGGCGTTGCCATCTACACCCGCGACGGCGACACCGCCCGGGAATTCGCGGCCAAGGTTCAAGTCGGCATGGTCGGCATCAACGTGCCGATCCCCGTGCCGCTCGCCTATCACACCTTCGGCGGCTGGAAGCGCTCGGCCTTCGGCGACGTCAACCAACACGGCCCCGAAGGCGTGCGCTTCTATACCAAGATCAAAACCGTCACCGCCCGCTGGCCCACCAAAGGCGGCGTGCGCGAGGGCTCGAGCTTTGTGATCCCGACGATGAGGTGATTGACCAACAATTTGACCAACATATTGACTAAGTTGGTCAAGGTGCGTAGTTTGACTGCCATGATTCGCCAAGTAAACATCTACGAAGCCAAAACCCAACTCTCGAGCCTCGTGGACGAGGCGGCGGCGGGCGCAGAGATCGTCATCGCCAAGAACGGCAAGCCCTTGGCCCGGCTCCTTCCGCTCAAAACGCCATCGAAGCTGGAACCTCGCAAGCTCGGTCAGTGGGCCGAACAGAACAAGCATATAGACTGGGACAAATGGGATCGCGCTTTCAAAGCAGCCGACAAGGAAATCGAACGTCTATTCAACGAGGGCGATGTGCCCAGTGCCCTTGACGACATGGCGCCGAGGCCGAAGAGGCCCAAGAGGCCAAAGGTGAAGGGCTTCGCCGAAAAGGGCAAAGCGTACAAGCCGCCCCGCAAAAGCCGCACGCGCACGCGCACGTGAACCGGTACCTGCTCGATACCCACGTCTACCTCTGGAGTGTCAGAGGATCGAGCAGGCTCCACCCTGGCGTGGCCCACGCAATCTCGGAGGCCGCTGAAGTTTACGTAAGCGTCGCTGTCTTGTGGGAGGCGTGCATCAAGGCGGCATTGCAAAGGCTCGAACTGCCCGCGCCGCTTGCCGGCAATCCAGCACTCGGATTCCGCGCCACCCTGATGGATATGAGATTTCGCGTGCTATCGATCGAACTTGAACACGCCGCCGCCGTTCGTGACTTGCCACACCACCACCGCGACCCATTCGACCGCATGATGATCGCCCAAGCAATGCAGGAAGGACTTACGCTCGTCACGCATGACGATATCTTCGACCGCTACGCCGGCCTTCGCTTGCTCAAGACTTAAGTCGAAGCCTACCTGAGG
>VFKO01000225.1 GCA_009885515.1 Rhodobiaceae bacterium
AACAACCGCGCCTTGCTGTGGGGCATCAATGTTCCCCATCCCGAAACGACACTGCAATCGGTGTTTGGAAAAGTCTGGTACGAGGGCTACAGCGAGCCCAGCTTTGTGTGGCAGTCGACGGCAGGGACCGACGCTGTCGAACCCAAATTGTCGCTGGTACCGCTCATTTTCGGAACATTCAAAGCGGCGATCTATTCGCTGATGCTGGCTATTCCCATTGCGCTTTTGGCAGCCATCTATACCTCGGAATTCTTGCCACCGCGGACCAGGTCGGTAGTCAAGCCGGTGATGGAGTTGATGGCGACTCTACCGTCCGTCGTCATCGGTTTTGTGGCAGCTCTCGTGCTGTCACCCATTGTCGAGAATTGGATTGCCGCCATTGTCATCGCGTTCGGCGTCATACCGCTGACATTGATTACCTTGTCATTTCTATGGCAATTGCTGCCCCAACCTATCGCCAATGTCTTGGACGGGGCGCCGAAACTCTTCGCATATTTCCTAGCGATTTTGGCGGCAGTTTGGCTCAGCCGCTTGTTTGGGCCCATTGTCGAAAACATCTTCTTCGACGGTGATTTTAAAAAATGGACGTCGGGCGAAGGCTCGGCGCAGCCGTTTCTCTTTCTCATATTGATCCCGGCATCTTTCATACTCGTGTTCATTGGCACGCGGCCGCTGTTTAACGTCACCTACCGGCACAACCTTCGCGAGTTGCCGAAATTCATGGCCGCGACGCGTGAGCTTCTGGGGTGGCTGATCTTTCTGGTCCTTGGTGTTGGATTGGCTTGGGTGCTGTCGTTGCTGTTGAACGAAGTGGGTTACGATGCGCGTGGGGGTTTGATCGACACTTACGTGCAGCGGAATGCGCTGGTCGTGGCCTTTGCGATTGCTTTTGCGGAAATTCCAATTATCTACACGATCTCAGAAGACGCGTTGAACGCTGTTCCCAACTATCTGAGATCAGGCTCGCTCGCTTGCGGCGCCTCGAAGTGGCAAACCGCGGCATGGATTGTCGTGCCCACCGCGGCTTCGGGCATATTTTCCGCGATCATGATCGGCCTCGGACGCGCGGTCGGGGAAACCATGATCGTCGTCATGGCCACCGGCAACACACCCATTCTCGATATGAACATTTTCAACGGCTTGCGCACCCTCTCGGCCAACATCAACGTCGAGCTGCCCGAAGCCGTTCGCGACTCGACGCTTTATCGAACGCTGTTTTTATGTGCACTGGTGCTGTTTGTGATGACGTTCGTGATCAATACGGTCGCGGAGTTGGTGCGTCAGCGCTATCGCAAACGCGCGGCGCAATTGTGATGCGCAGGGTGAACCCATGACAATCTCCGCACCAAAGCCCAGGCGCCTGGCACGCAGCGATTTGGCCGCTCGCGGCGAACCGTTCGTGTGGCTCATGGGCGCCGCACTCGTTGCCGGTCTGGCGATGATAACGGGCTTCCTCGCCTTCATCATCTATGTCGGCGCCTCGACATTCTGGCCCCAGCCCATAGCGGTCGTCACGACCACTGACGGCAAGTTGGTCGCCGGTGAGGTGTTCAGAACCGAAACTTTCAAACCCTCCCCGGAACAGCTGGAGGGAAAGAGCGAAAGTGTGCGCGATAAAATTCGGGCCGATTTCGGCATCGTCGAGCGCACGCTTTATCGTGTGGGAAACTATGACCTTTTCGGCGAGGACTTTGTTTGGATTGCGGACTTCGATGTCAATTCCGTCGCCTATCCAAAAGACATCTACTTTATCGAACGCCTCGAATGGGGGCCGTTTGTCGGGCGCATCAAGGAATTGGATACGGCCGGTACCAAGGTTTTGAAACCGGAAATCGGCCCGCTTCTAAAGGCCCACACCGATGCCGAAAGGCGACGCCGGGCGATTGAGCAATTGGAAAAGGTGGAAATCGCCGAGATCAACCGCTTGATCGAAGAATCGCGGTTGGATGTCCGGCGTGCGATTTTGAATTTTGGGGAATCCAGCCCAGAGGCCAAAGCCGCCAAAGCGCAATCGGAACGCTTCACCAGGGAGCAAGAAGCCGGGTACAAAATTCTGACAGACAAAGCCTCCCTGCTGCGTCAGGCCGATGAAGCCGTGTCGATAACGCTTGAGGCTATCGACGGACAAACCAAGACTTTGCCCCTATCGCGACTGGTGCGCTTTTATCCGGCCAACAATCTGTCGGACGGACAGAAATGGTCGATCTACGGCGCGCGCTGGTTCGAGTTCATCACGGAGCAACCGCGTGAGGCCAACACCGAAGGCGGCATTTTGCCCGCACTCGTCGGCACCTTGACGATGATGATCCTGTTGAGCTTGGCGGTCGCACCATTTGGGGTCGTCACGGCGCTTTACCTTCGGGAATATGCAACCCAGGGCGCTTTCGTCGCGTTCATCCGCATTTGCGTCAACAACCTCGCCGGTGTGCCGTCCATCGTCTACGGCGTGTTCGGCTTGGGATTCTTTTGTTACATCGTGGGCGGATCGGTCGATCAGATATTCTTCCCTGAGAAACTGCCCAGTCCGACATTTGGCACCGGCGGCATGTTGTGGGCGTCATTGACGCTTGCGCTGTTGACGGTCCCGGTGGTGATCGTGGCGACCGAAGAAGCGTTGGCGGCGGTACCGCGTTCAATGCGGGAAGGATCGCTCGCCTGTGGCGCTTCGAAATGGCAAACTATCGCCCGCATCGTGTTGCCGCGAGCCGCCCCCGGAATCTTGACAGGGCTGATCCTGGCCATGGCCCGCGGCGCCGGAGAGGTAGCACCTTTGATGATCGTGGGGGTCGTGAAACTCGCACCGGAATTGCCCGTCGATTTGACCGCGCCGTTCGTACATCTCGAGCGCAGCTTTATGCATCTGGGTTTTCACATCTATGACACCGGTTTCCAGTCTCGCAATTCCGAGGCCGGCAGACCCATGGTGTTTGTCACAACACTTTTGCTGATCACTTTGGTGCTCGTTCTCAATGCGTTTGCGATTCAGGTTCGCTCGCGCTTGAAGCGTGCCTACCAAGTGGGTCAGTTCTAATTCCCGGGGGAGCTATGGCTGCGGCTAAAACAAGTTCGGCACAATCAGGTGAGTTCGAACCCACGGCCTATCATGTCAAGGTCGGCGAGCAGGGCATCAGTCTCAAAATCGAAGACTTCAGCCTTTGGTACGGCCAGGCGCGGGCACTTTGGAACAACTCGCTGGAATTTCAGAAGGGCCTGTGCGCCGCCCTGATCGGTCCCTCCGGTTGCGGTAAGTCGACCCTGTTGCGCGGCATGAACCGGATGAACGACTTGATCGACGGCATGCGTTCGACCGGGCAGATGACCCTGGAAGGCGAAGCGATTTATGGCTCGACCATCGACGTCATCGCCCTGCGCAAACGCATGGGCATGGTGTTCCAAAAGCCCAACCCCTTCCCGATGTCCATCACCGAGAACGTTATCTATCCGCTGCGCGTCGACGGCGTGACCAACCGGGCCCTGCTGAAAGAGGCTGCCGAAGCGGCATTGCGTGGCGCCGCCTTGTGGGATGAAGTCAAGGACCGCCTCAACGAAAGCGCATTGGGTCTGTCGGGCGGCCAACAGCAGCGGCTGTGTATCGCACGTGCCATCGCCGGCAACCCCGAAGTGCTGTTGATGGACGAACCCTGCTCGGCGCTCGACCCTATCGCGACCGCCAAAATCGAAGAGCTGATCGACGAGCTCAAGGGCCGCTATACGATCATTATCGTCACCCACAATATGCAACAGGCCGCCCGCGTCTCCGACAACACAGCCTTCATGTATTTGGGGCGCCTCATCGAATATGGCGACACCAAATCGATGTTCGAGCGCCCTCAGGTTCAGCGCACGGAAGACTACCTGACGGGGCGTTTTGGATAGGTCTTGCGGCCTATTTCCCCGGGGCTTGCTTCAAGCCCAACTGCCCTATAATAAGCGCCCCTCTGTCCGGCGGCCCAGAACCTGCCCCGGCTCAATGGGCGCCCTTCGTCTATCGGTTAGGACTCAAGATTTTCATTCTTGCAAGAGGGGTTCGACTCCCCTAGGGCGCGCCA
>VFKO01000020.1 GCA_009885515.1 Rhodobiaceae bacterium
CCCGCAGTGTCAATGACCGCGTTTCCGTCGCGCGCGATTGCCGTCACGGCGTCGACCGCCCATGCCGGGGCGGCAAACGGAATGATTTTGATCGTAGCCAGCATTTGGCGGCGTTCGACACGTTCATAGGGTGCAAGTGTGGCGATGGTGATGCTCTCGTGCACAGCATTGATCGCATTGACGCGCGCGGCGTCTATCAGAGCAAGTCCTTGCCTTTCTGCATAGAGATTGGTGCGGCCAGTGTGTGCAGTGGATATGCTGACGCCCGCGCCGCGCACCGCATCTGCGATGCGCTGTGCGGCGTCATCTTCCCCGACTTCTCCTGTTTCAAGCCGTGCCGCCATGATCGTCGCGATGCCGGCGCGCGCCAACATGTCGATGTCGGTTGGCGACAGCACCCGGCCTTTTTTGAAATTCAACCCGGCGGCCGCAACACTGTGGGCCAGGATGGCGCCTGATGCGTCCTCGACGGGGATTCGACCGAACATCATTTGCGCAGGCGCTCAAGGATCTGCGCCATGATCGAGACCGCGATCTCTGCGGGAGAAAGTGCGCCGATGTCCAAACCCACAGGCCCATGAATGCGCGCGACTGCGGCGTCGTCAAATCCGGCAGCCTTCAGACGCGCCAGGCGGGCGGTGTGTGTTTTCTTCGATCCCAGTGCGCCAATGTAGAAGGCGTTCGATCTCAGAGCGGCAATCAGAGCGGGATCGTCGAGTTTCGGATCGTGGGTCAAGGTAACAACTGCCGTTCGCCGGTCCAGCGGCAGTTCCGCCAAAGCCTCGTCGGGCCACGCCGTGATGAGATGCAGATTGGGAAACCGTTCGCTCGTGGCAAATGCCGTTCTGGGATCAATCACAGTGACCATGAATCCCGACAGGTCAGCGATTTGACTCAGCGGTTGGGCGATGTGAACTGCACCGACAATGTAGAGCGTGGGCGGAGAATTGAATACATTGAAGAACCAGGCCACGCCGTCAATGATGACGGTGGAACTCTGATCACGCTGTGCGGCGGCGAGGGCAGATTGATCGACCTCACCGGGGGCGGCATCGTTCGTGTTGATGAGCCGCTGCTCACCAGTGTCCAGCCTGGTTGCCAGAACCACACTTTCTCCACTGGCGACAGCGAGCGATAAAGTTGCGAGTGTTTCACGTTTCACTTCAGTCAATCCGCTCGACGTAAATTTCGATTTGCCCGCCGCATGCCAGTCCGACGTTCCAGGCCTGGTCATTGGAAACGCCGAACGTCAGTGTGCGTGGTTTGCCGTCAGCGATCACGTCAACGGCTTCCGCAATGACAGCGCCTTCCACACATCCACCAGAGACCGAGCCCACGAATGTGCCGTCCGCGCGCACCGCAACTTGACTACCCGCCGGCCGTGGAGCCGAGCCCCAGGTTTTGGTGACAGTCGCCAGCCCCACGTGATGGCCCTGGTTCAGCCATGCTTCTGCGGTTTGCAGAACATTGTTATGGTTCGTGCTCATGCGGCGCGCGCCTTCACCAATTTTAGCAAACTGGTGCCTGAAGGTTTGCTCAATGCTTCAACCAGATTGGCCATGCTCTGAAGATTGTGCACCGGCCGTAATTCGTCAACATGTGCGATCAGTGTTTTCACGCCTGAGGCTTTGGGCGAAAATGCGTCATAGCGCAAGAGCGGGTTCAACCACACGAGGCGCTTTGCCGAACGATGCAGTCGTGAGGCCGCCGCATCGAGTGACGCGCTGTCATCACGTTCCAGCCCATCCGTGATCAACAACACGATGGCGCCCTGGCTCAGCACGCGCCGGGACCAATCCCGATTGAATTTCTTCAGCGCCTCGCCAATGCGCGTGCCGCCATCCCAATCCCGTGTCAGCGCGCCAGCATGTGCGAGCGCGTCATCAGGATCACGCAGGCGAAGCGCCCGCGTCACATTTGTCAGCTGCGTACCGAACAGGAATGTGTGCGTGGCAGCACTCCGCGCGTTCGTTAAACCATGCAGGAAATGCAGGCACATGCGCGCATAGGTGCTCATCGAGCCACTGATGTCGCACAAAATAACAAGCGGGGGTTGAAGCGTTTGGCGCCGGCGGCGTTCCAGACGAACAATATTGCCGCCGGTCTTCAGGGATTTTCGCAAGGTGCGCCGAAGGTCAAAACGTGTGCCGCGCAGGGCGGGCTCGGTGCGGCGGGAGAGGCGTGCAGGCAGTGACCAATTCATGCGCGCCAGCAGTTCTTTCGACCTGCTGATCTCGATTGCGGACATTTGCTCGAAGTCCTTCGCGGCAAGCACCTCGTCTACCGACGAAGACTGTCGCGCGTCGAGTTCGAGTATTGCCTTACCTTCTTCATGCCGGGAGCGCATGCCGGCGCTCAAGGCTTCGTCAACGCGACGGGCGCCGGGAGTTGATGCACGCTCGCGCGCTGGCATGGGGACCTGTGGCAGGAGTGATGCCAACGCTTTGTTGAATAATTCGGGGTCACGC
>VFKO01000172.1 GCA_009885515.1 Rhodobiaceae bacterium
AGGGGCTTGCCGCGCTCGGTTTATGGGCTTGCGGTTGCACATGCCGGGATCGCGATTGTGGCGGCCGGTATTGCGGGCATGTCGTCCTGGCAAACTGAAACGGTGGCACAGTTACGAGCGGGGCAGACGGCCTCGGTTGGCGGCTATGAGGTTCGCTTGAATTCTGTCGCCAAGGCGAACGGTGCGAACTACGAAACGATCATCGGCCAATTCGCCGTATCAGCCGGTGGCAAGGCTATGGGCGAGATGATTGCGGAGCGACGGTATTATCCGTTTCCCGGCAGCGAAACGACCGAAGCAGGCATTCGCGTTCGCCCGCTTGACATCTTGTATATCACCTTGGGCGAACAGGCGCCGTCTGGCGCGTGGACCGTGCGGCTGTACTACCATCCGCTTGTGACCTGGATTTGGGCTGGCTGCCTGATCATGGTTTGGGGCGGCGTGTTATCGCTGAGTGATCGCAGGCTGCGGGTTGGCGCGCCGCGCCGTGCTGTAGCGCCCGCCGCACCGCCACTTGCTGCCGAATGAGGGATAAATGAGAAGCTGGCTTCATATCTTGGCTTTGCTGCTTGGGCTGAGCGCCACTGCTGCCTTTGCGGTCGAGCCCGATGAAGTTCTTGACGATCCTGTGCTGGAGGCCCGCGCGCGCGCCATCTCGCAAGAACTGCGGTGTGTGGTTTGTCAGAATCAATCCATCGAAGATTCCAATGCGCCGTTGGCCAGGGACATGCGGGTGCTGGTGCGTGAACGCATCAAGCAGGGTGACAGTGATGATCAGGCTCGCGCCTTTCTGGTGCAACGCTATGGCAATTTTGTATTGTTAAGGCCGCCGCTGCAGCTGGATACGCTGGCACTGTGGCTGTCACCGTTTTTGTTTTTGGCGGTTGGCGGTGCGCTGGTGTTGAGCTATTTGCGACGGTTGGCGCGTCAGGCCGAACGCAGCGAACCGCTCAGTGCCGCGGAAGAAGCCGAGCTCAAGCGCCTGGCGGATGAAGGCTAACGACAGCAGATGGTATGGATCGCCTTCATAGCCCTTGCGGGCATCGCGCAGTTCCTGCTGTTGCGCCCGTTTATGCGTCCTGGGGCTGCTATCAACGAGCAGCGAACGTCAGAGCTTGCGGTTTATCGCGA
>VFKO01000195.1 GCA_009885515.1 Rhodobiaceae bacterium
AAATTGAGTTTCAGGATCACACGCTCCGCCAACGACCACGACCGCAACACCTGGATCTGATTTTCCAAAGTTGCGTTGTCGGTCGGCAGCCCAGCCATAATGGACTCGGTATCCAGCACTTTGTTTTCCCGCTGACCCACCATGATCAGCGTCGAAGCGCTATACATCGGCGTGATCTGCAACAACACGAGCGTTGCAAGGGTCATGCAAACGGCAATGACGCCCAAAATAGTCCACCGGCGCAACAACAAGACACGCGCAATCGAGCGCAGATCAAAATCCTGATCAGGCGCGCCATCGAACGCAGGCGGCGGCGCAACCGCCTGCTCCGTCTCAACTTCGTGCAGACGAAAGTCGTTCATATTTTGCTTCAACATCTGGCCCCTACCCTATCCAATGAGCAGGACCGATTCATCGTGCACGACACAAAAACACCATTTCATCCACAGAGGCCGCATCACATTTTTCCCGTCAGGGAAAACTGGAACTGCCCCGTGGAATACTCGAACGGCAATGAACTGGAATTTCTGTCGATAAACTCCCAGCCTGCATCCAGATGCAGATTTTTGTTGATCAGATACCGCCCCGACAGCGAGCCTTTCAGAATATCGTCATTGCGCTCGATGCCGGGATAGGCGTTGGTCTCGTAGGCCACCCGCCCGCTTAGAATAAAATTGCGCAACAACTCGTGATCAAGCCCCAAGCCGCCACGTGTCGACAAAAACCCGGGTGCTGCCGCCACCGACGTGTCTTCAAATGACCGCGAGGCATCGACGCTGATCGTCGTCAACATCGACGGGAACCACTTCAAACCGACATTGACCGAAACCTCAGCGGTCGCAGCGAACGCCGGATCGTCAAACGACTTCTGCGCGTAGCCCGCCGAGACTTCACCCACCAGCACGTTGGTGAACGAGAATTCAAGGCCACCATCAACCGCAAGCTCGCTGGAATCCCTGTTGAAACCGCCGTCGTCCACCTCTGCGATGAAGTCCGACGTGCTCAGCGTGCCGCGCATGAAGACCGCCGTGTCGCTCCAGGCTTCGATGGCCGTCTTGGCGAAAGCGACCGTCGTTGTTTGATCGCGATCATCATTGTTGATGGTCAGCGAAACGGATGGCTGCACCGCGGGCGTGTCGTCGAAATCGAATTGGGCAATGCCTCCACCCAGCGACAGCCGCACGCGATTGAAGGCGTGTTCAAGTTCCACATCGAATCCATTGCGCGAATAGGCTGTCGGTTCGGCGGGGTCGCCGGCCTCGAGCCCTCCGGTCACATCCGTGCCGCGCGCTTCATGGGCACGTGCCGTGTGCCCATCAACAGAAATTTCCGTGCCCCGCATCACATCCAGACGCATGCGCGCCGACAAGTCCCAATCGGTGCGGTTCTCGGTGATTTGTTCGGAAAACCAGACCGACGACGTTTGCGCCGCCACCGCAAGCTCGTGCCGCGACCAGGCGGACTGAAGTTTCAAGCCCGTGTTGACAGAGTAAAACATGTCCTGCGCGTTGGAACTGTCATTGAAAACGTTACCGTTCATTCCCGCGCCCGACGTCAATGACGGATAGAGAAAAAAGCTCCCCGCGCGAACACCGGCAGGGTCATATTCAGGCCGCGCCCGCGAATAGATATCACTGCTTGAAATGTCGGTGCTGCCGGCACGCGCCAACCCAGCGCCCAACAGCAGCGCCGCGCAAACACCCAGATTGACTGCACTGTGCCGTCCCAAGACAACTCCCAACCACACCACTCCACCCGTTGAAGGCACCCCCCGATGCCGTCACGAGCGTTGAATTTATTGCCCGCTTGGCGGGTCGCCCGCCGTGCCGAGCGCCACAAACGAACCCTGATACGTACCGGTGACTGCCGAAGTGCTGCTCGCGGGTTTCGCCGCGACCCGGCCCTGCGCATAGGCCACGTCCAGCGCACTCACGTTTTTGCCCTTTTTGTACAGTACGAAGCTGTCGGCCATCGCCTGGCGGTTAACGCACCGGCCAAGATCAGCCAAAAACGCGGCAACCCCAAAGGCTTCGGCGATCTCCTCCGGCTGCATCGGATTTTCAGTTTGCGTCTTGGAGATCAAGGCGCTGATCGAATTGAAGTCCGCCGCTGCACAAATCGCTCCGGCGAGGCTATTGACCGGGTCATCGGACGCGGCCGACGGCAAAACGGCGCCCAGTCCAATGACGAGTGCTGCAAACACCGAGCGAAAATCGAAAATAAAAGGTCTCACGGGAACACCAGCGAAAGAGCGTTTGATTCGCCAATGAGTTTAGACGTGAAACCCCATGACCCCAAGGGACAGTAGCCAAAATTGTGCTGATCCCAACATATAGCAATCGAAGCGTGTGCGGCGTTTCACGTGCACGCCCAAAAGCGCTAGAAAAACCGTTCGAGTATTCGAATCTCGTCTCCGGGGAGAACTTTCGTCTGCGGCGTCACATCGACGACAAACTTTCGCCCACCACGCGTAATTTCCACACGGCTCTCCGTCGCGCGATAGGTATAGCCTTCAGCCAA
>VFKO01000175.1 GCA_009885515.1 Rhodobiaceae bacterium
AACGCACCAAGGCGGCTGATTGAATTCGCATCAATCCCTCCCAATGCATAAACCGGGCAAACGCTCCCCGCAATCATCGCCGCCAGTTGCGTCACACCCAAGCCGTCACGCCCCGCATGGCTCGCCGTCGCAAATACCGGTGACACGAACACCGCATCCGCGCCCAGCACCCCGGCCCGCACCACTGCCGCGCGATCATGCGCTGATACCGTCACCATCAAGCGCCGCGCCCGTGCCTCAGAGGCCTTCGCCATCCGTGCCTGCGGCAAGTGCACGCCGCCCGCCTGCACCCGCACCGCCAGCTTCACATCGTCAGCAATCAAAAGCGTCACCCCGCGCGCCGCGCACACCGGCCTCAACCGCCACGCCAGCACCTCGCGCGCCCGGGCCTCGCGATGGCGCACCACCACGGCACTACCGCGCGGCAAAGCGCGCACGGCCTCCACCCAATCGACCGCAAGCGTATCGTCGGTCATCAGCACCAACGAAGGCAACCCGCGCCCACAACGCGCGTTGAGCTGCCCCGCTTTACATGCCAGCTTCGCGCGGTTCTGAGTTACAGTCTCACCCTTCATGACCCCACCCATACCAGCCCCCACCATCGCCTCCAACCTGGCTGCCGTCCGCGCCCGCATTCCGCAAGGCGTGACCCTCATCGCCGTCAGCAAAACCCACGAGGTAAACGCCATTCGTGAGGCTATCGCCGCCGGTCAGCGCGTCTTCGGTGAAAACCGCGTGCAAGAGGCCGCAACGAAATTCCCCGCTCTCAAGGCCGAAACCCCGGCGCTTGAGCTCCACCTCATCGGCCCCTTGCAATCAAACAAGGCCCGCGACGCCATCGCCCTGTTCGACGCCATTCACACGCTTGACCGCGAAAGCCTGGCCCAAACGCTTGCCGTCGAAATCAAGCGGGCAGGGCGCTCGCCAAAACTGTTCGTCCAGGTCAACACCGGCGAGGAACCGCAAAAATCGGGCCTGGCGCCGAAAGAAACCCTGGCCTTCATCACCAGATGCCGCGACGAATTCGGCCTCGCCATCACGGGCCTGATGTGCCTTCCGCCCGCCGACGAAGAACCGTCCCCGCATTTCGCTCTGCTGCTGAAACTCGCCCGAACGGCAGGTCTGCCCCATCTCAGCATGGGCATGAGTAACGACTGGCAAGCAGCCATCGCCCTCGGCGCCACCCACGTGCGCATCGGCAGCGCGATTTTCGGCGAACGCATATGACCCAATCACCGACATCTTCACCGCAGAAACCCATGCGCATTATTGGCCTGGTGATCGTAACAGTGCTGGCACTGTTTGGCTGCGGCGAACCCGCCGGGGACACCACCAAACGCGAGCCAGCACCACCCGGGCCGCCAAAGCTCTGGGAAACGCGCCCGCCAATCCCACCCCTGAAGCCCTTCGAAACCCACGGCCGCATCGACCACGACGGCGCCAGCATTTGGTACGCAAGCATCGGCGCCGGCGCGCCGGTGCTGCTGCTTCACGGCGCGCTCGGCAATGCGGAAAATTTTGGCAATCAGGTCCCGGCACTCGTCAACAGCGGACATCGCGTCATTCTGATCGACAGCCGCGGCCAAGGCCGCAGCACGCGCGACGCGCGCCCCTTCACCTACGAGCTGATGGAATCCGATGTCGTCGCTGTAATGAGCGCTTTGAAAATCAACAAGACCGCAATCGTCGGGTGGAGCGACGGCGGCATTATCGGCCTGATCATGGCGATGAAGCACCCCAAACGCGTCACGCGCGTTTTCGCCTTCGGCGCCAACATGGACCCCACCGGCGTCATGCCGAACCTCGACCAGCGACCCATTTTTTCGGGCTTCCTCGAGCAGGCGGCTAAAGACTATGCGCGTCTTTCCTCGACCCCGAATGACTTTCAAGCCTTGTCGGAAGCGATCTTCAAGATGATCGCCTACCAGCCCAACTATACCGCCAAAGACCTCGCTGCCATCAAAGGCCCGCGCATCGCCGTCGTCGACGGCGAACACGAAGAAGTCGTCCAGCCCGAACACACGAAATATCTGGCTCGCACCATCCCCGGCACCAAACTCATCATCCTGCCCGGCGTCAGCCACTGGGCCCCCATCCAAAAGCCCGATGAGTTCAACAAAGCAATGCTCGCCTTCCTCGACGCCCCGTGAACCCCTTAATGCGGGACTGAATCCGTTGACGCGGCACCGGCTCATGACGATCCTTTCCAACTCGATTGTCACGCGGCCTCTCACCATCGATGAAATCAAAGCGTGCAACTTCAAGACCAAACTCATTCTAACCGACACACTTGTGTTGCGGCATTGCTATCGGCTTTTGCCCGACAACCGCGTGCAGATTGGAAGTCTGAGTTCAATCACTGGTGCCGATGCAAGTAACGATCGGCATCTTGAAGGTCTCAAGCAGGGTCGTTATCGCAAGTTCCCGGCCCTCCGCGACATCAAGATCGATTATTCCTGGTGGGGCTGGGTTGATGTCAGCCATGATATGATGCCTCGCATTGTTCAGCCCAATCCATCGCAGCAAATTTTTTACGCAATGGGCTATGGAGGGAATGGGGTGGTGTACTCAGCGCAAGCATGAAGGCGCATAGCCCGGCTTGTGGCGGGTAAGAGCCTGGCTTCTGATCTTCCAGTTTTTGGAAGCATCCTCCCCAACCGCGGCCCGCTCACGCCTTTCCGCCGCCTCGGCCAGCGCGCGATGTATAAGCGCTATTATTGGAAAGACGAGCGGCAGGACTCGCTGCGTTACTGCAAG
>VFKO01000563.1 GCA_009885515.1 Rhodobiaceae bacterium
CAAACAAACCCATCGTCACAAAGCCCATATGCGCCACCGACGAATAGGCGATGAGCTTTTTGATGTCTTCCTGCATCAGGGCGACAAGCGACGTGTAGATGATCGCAATTATCGACAGTGCAAACATCATCGGCGCAAAGTCTACCGACGCATCCGGGAACATCGGCAGCGAGAACCGGATGAACCCGTAACCTCCCATCTTCAACAGAATGCCGGCCAATATGACCGACCCTGCCGTTGGCGCTTCCACATGCGCATCCGGCAACCATGTATGTACCGGCCACATCGGCATTTTCACCGCAAACGAAGCAAAGAAGGCGAGGAACAGCCAAGTCTGCATTTCGGGTGCGAAATTGTAGGCCAGCAACGATGGAATGTCGGTCGTTCCCGCCGTCACATACATCGCCATAATGGCAATCAGCATCAAAACCGAACCAAGCAGCGTATAGAGAAAGAACTTGAACGACGCATAAACGCGCCGTGCGCCGCCCCACACCCCGATGATCAAGAACATCGGAATAAGGCCGCCTTCGAAGAACAGATAGAACAGCACCAGATCCAGCGACACGAACACGCCCGTCATCAACGTCTCGAGCAGCAGAAACGCGATCATGAATTCCTTCACGCGCGTCTCTATCGATGTCCAGCTCGCCAGAATGCACAGGGGCATCAGAAACGCCGTCAGCATCACAAACGGCAACGAGATCCCATCGACGCCCAAATGATAGCGGATCGTGCCACCCAGCCAGGCGTAATTTTCATCAAACTGAAAACCCGCAGCCGAGGGATCAAATTGCGCCCACGCAACCAGCGTCAACCCAAACGTGACCAACGTCGCGAACAGAGAAATCTGCCGCGCCAGCATGTCGCCTGCTTTGCCTTCCTGCGTCATCAGCAGAATCAACACCACGCCCAGAACCGGCATAAACGTTATGAGCGAGAGAAGGAAACTCATTGCCCGCCCCCCGCCATGAACCAGCTGGAAAACAAGGCCACACCAATCAGCATCGCAAAGGCATAGTGATAAACGTAACCGGTTTGCAGGCGAACCACCTGCTTGGTCCAGTCGACGATGCCCGCTGAAATACCATCCGGCCCAAAGCCGTCTATAATTGTCCCGTCACCAACTTTCCAGAGCTTGTATCCCAGCCATTTCGCAGGGCGTACAAAAAGAAAGTCGTAGAGCTCGTCGAAATACCATTTGTTGTAGAGGAACAGATAAAGCGGACCCCGCTTCGCCGCCATCAACGCCGGCCATTCCGGATGATCGATATAAAAGAACCACGCCGTCGCAAAGCCGATGAGCATCACCACGGCTGGCGCAAAGATCACCCAATCCGGCACATGATGGCGCGCCTCGAGCGCTGTGTGTTCATGCACATTGACAATCGCCCCGCGCCAGAACTCGGCTTGATCGTGCCCGATGAATTGGCCCTCAAACATCAGACCCGCAAGCACCGCACCTGCCGCAAGCACCACCAACGGAATCAACATCACCGGAGGTGAATCATGAATATGTTCCAGAGTGTGCGGATCGCCCCGATATTTGCCGTGAAAGGTCATGAACACCAGGCGCCAGGAATAAAATGACGTCATCCCGGCCGCTAAAATTCCCATCGCGAACGCATAGGATCCCACACCGGAGTGGGCTGCAAACGCACTCTCGATGATCGCGTCTTTCGACCAAAACCCAGCCAGGAAAGGAAATCCGGTCAATGCCAAAGTACCGATCAGCATCAGCATGTAGGTGTAAGGTATCATCTTGCTGACCCCGCCCATCCGGCGCATGTCCTGTTCGTCGTTCAGCGCGTGGATGACCGACCCCGCCCCCAAAAACAGCAGCGCCTTGAAGAAGGCATGCGTGAACAGATGAAACATCGCGGCCTGATACGCGCCGACACCTGCTGCAAAGAACATGTAACCCAGCTGCGAACACGTCGAATAGGCGATCACGCGCTTGATGTCATTTTGAAACAGCCCGACAGTCGCGGCAAAGAACGCCGTCGTCGCGCCAACCACCGTCACCACTTCAAGCGCTGTTGGCGCCAACTCGAACAGCGGCGAGCAACGGCAAACCAGAAACACACCCGCCGTCACCATCGTCGCCGCATGGATCAGCGCCGAAACAGGAGTTGGCCCTTCCATCGCGTCCGGCAGCCACGTGTGCAGCATGAACTGCGCTGACTTGCCCATCGCGCCCATGAACAACAGCAGACAGATGGTGGTTAGAATGTCGACGTCATAGCCCACGAAATTGAAGGTCTTGCCCGCAAAACCTTTGGCCGCCTGGAACACACCCGGTGCCGCCTCACTGCCGAAATCGAGCGTTCCAAAAACAAAGAAGATCGCCATGATTCCAAGCGCGAAACCAAAATCTCCAACGCGGTTGACGACAAACGCCTTGATCGCCGCCGCATTGGCCGACGGCTTTTTGTACCAAAACCCGATCAGTAAATAGGAACAGAGCCCCACACCTTCCCAGCCAAAGAACAGCTGAACAAAATTGTCCGAGGTCACCAGCGCCAGCATCGCGAAAGTGAAAAGCGACAAAAAAGCGAAAAAACGCGGCCGATGCTCATCGTGGTGCATGTAACCGATGGAATAGACATGCACGAGCGACGAGACGCCCGTCACCACCACCAACATCACAGCAGTCAGAGCATCAATCCTGATCGCCCAATCAACCTGCAAGGTGCCCGAATCGAGAAACGGCAACAGCGTGATCAGTTCAGGCTTGCCCGCTTCGATCCGGGGCAGATCAAACAGAAACGCACCAACAGACAGCAGCGCGGAAATACAGAGCAGAATGGTCGACGTATACTCAGCCGCATGCTCACCAAGACGCTTGCCCAACAAGCCCGCGAGAATGGCGCCAAAAAGCGGTAGTAGAAGAATGGCCTGGTAGATCA
>VFKO01000232.1 GCA_009885515.1 Rhodobiaceae bacterium
AGTGAATGCGTTCGCCGTGTTGGGTGAGGTCGAGGCCTTCCATTTCTTCGTCTTTGGTGACGCGCAGGCCGATGGTGTATTTGACGGCCATCAGGATCGCGAAAGTGACGACGGCGCAGTAGATGCCGGTGATGAGAATGCCTTCGATCTGTGTGATGATCTGGCCGGGGTTGCCGTCGATGGCGCCTTTGCCATTGGTGTTGATGCTGGAAGTTGCGAAGACGCCGGTGAGAATTGCACCTGCTGCTCCGCCAATGCCGTGGACACCAAATGCGTCAAGGGAGTCGTCGTAGCCGACGGCGTGTTTCAACCAGACGGCGCCGGCGTAACAGACACCGCCTGCGATCAGGCCGATGTAAAGGCTACCTGACGGATCGACGAAGCCTGCGGCCGGTGTGATGGCCACGAGTCCTGCGACCGCGCCCGACAGCATGCCAAGGACGCTTGGTTTCTTCTGGAAAATCCATTCGACGAGCATCCAAGACAAGGCGGCGGCGGCTGAGGCGATCTGGGTGTTGGCCATGGCAATGCCTGCGAGGGCGTTGGCGGCCACTGCCGAGCCTGCGTTGAAACCGAACCAGCCGACCCACAACAGCGAGGCGCCGATCAGGGCGTAGAGCAGGTTGTGCGGGGCCATGTTCTCCTGGCCGTAGCCGGTGCGCTTACCCAGGACCAGAGCGCAGACGAGGCCTGCGATCCCGGCGTTCAAGTGCACAACGGTGCCGCCGGCGAAATCGAGAACGCCCATGCCACCCAGGAAACCTCCACCCCAAACCCAATGAGCGACGGGGGCATAGACCAGAAGCAGCCATGCTGCCATAAAAACCATGAGGGCCGAGAACCTCATGCGATCAACAAAGGCGCCGCAAATGAGAGCGGGCGTGATGATCGCGAAGGTCATCTGAAAAGTCATATAGACCGATTCAGGGATTGATGCGGCGAGCGAGTGAGCGACTTCATTGCCCATGCCCGCCAGCATGAGGCGGTCGAAACCGCCGATGAATGCATGGTTTTCGCCGCCGTTGGTGAAGGCGAGCGAGTAACCGAAGATCGCCCAGAGAACGGTGACGAGGGCCGTGATGGCAAAACTTTGCGCGGCGGTGGCGAGAATGTTTTTCTTGCGCACCATACCAGCATAGAAAAGCGCCAGGCCCGGGATTGTCATCAACAGAACGAGTGCTGTCGATGTCAACATCCACGCCGTGTCGCCACTGTTCAACGCCAGGGCTACCGCATGCGCAGGCAGTGCCGCTGCTTCTGCCGCCGCTGGCGCTGCTTCAGGGGCCGCGTCCGCGTAAGCTGTGAACGGCATCATCAGTGTGAGGAGGCCTAGCGCGAGCGCGTTCAGGCGCTGGTTCAGGTTTAGAGAATGCATTGGATATTCCATTGTTTGATTGCGGGTGAGTGTGATCGCTTTGCTTTGCTGTGCCATCACAAGGCCTCGTTTCCGGTTTCGCCGGTGCGGATGCGCATGACGTGTTCCAGCGGCACAACAAAGATTTTTCCGTCTCCGATCTGACCGGTTTTGGC